>NZ_JBEXID010000048.1:0-54728 GCF_040608395.1 Streptomyces sp. NPDC005181 | reverse complement strand
GCCCCCGCCACAACAGCTATCGCGTCAAGCGCCCCGCCGATACCGGCACCCGTCACCCCACACCCGCCACGATCCGCCTCGCCAACGAACAACCCCTCGGCCTCGTGGCATGACGATCACCACAAGCTAAGTGGCATTGGCCCTTGACCCGCGACAGCTTTCCGTCGAGGGAGAACATCCGCCTCTCGGCGGTGTCCTCGGAAACGCTCGGTGCGGTGGAGACCGACAGGTCCGTGTACAGGGTGCCCGTGGCCGAAGTGACGCTCTGACCGCCGTCCGCCGCCTCGGTCTGCACGGCGTATTCGGCGCCGAAGACCGGCACCCCGTTGTGCTTCTGCTGGAAGCGGACGGACGACTGCTTGCCGTCCTTGCTGGTACTCACGGTCTCAAGATCCGCGACCGGGACCTTGTATGTGTCCTGATGGGCCTTCAGGTGCGCCCGAGCGGCCTGGGCCGGAGTGCCCTCACGGACCGTGTCGTCGAGACGCTGAGTCATGGCGGGCGCGACGGGCACCCGGTCGCCGGCCACAGTCGTGGCCGGCGGCGCTTCCTCCTCGGCCCAGGCCGGTGACGTCAGCAGCGTCGAGCCGGTGGCCGCGACGACCACTGCCGCGGCCAGGACACGGCGGAGCCGTCTTTGTCGTGTCGGGAACACGTGAACCCTCCCCTATCGCACAGATGCGTGAAATCGACCAGCTGTGTGAGGTGTGGGAGGCCCCACGCGGTCGGTGCCTAGATGGTTCGGCACGGCCGGTGGGGTGTACAAGAGATGTCCCTGGCGTGAACACGCCGAGGCGCAAATACGCCTCAGACGGCGCTGTTTTCACTCCGGTTCGGAAGGTTTTGCGCCTCCGCTCCGTCCAGCCAGCCGCTGCACGCCGCATGCCAGCCGAGTTGGAACCGCGTGGCCGCCCCTACCTCGGCCATGAGGGACTGCAGACGCCGCTGGACGGTACGGTGCCCCATGTCGAGCTGACGGGCGATGGCCGCGTCGGTGAGTCCCACGTACAGCAGGGAGACGATCTGGCGGTCCACGGCGTCGAGTTCGGCACCGTCGGTGCGTCCGACTGTCGGGTCCGTGTCGGAGGTCAGCAGGCGCCAGCCCCTGGTGAAATGCGTTTCGAAGAGTGAACTGAGCGCGGTGAGCAGTCCGGTACCGTGCACGGCCAGCGCGACCGGATCGACGTCGTCGCGCTCCGGGGCGAGCGGCAGCAGGGCCATCCGCCGGTCGACGATGATCATTTTAATGGGAAGTTCGTCGACTACGGAGATGTGCTGACCCTGAGCGGCGTACGCGGCTGCCGTCGCCGCCATTTCGGGACGTTCGAGCCAGTCGCGCTCGATGACACTCCGGAGGGCGATCCCGCGCCGCATCAGCACGTCTTCGATCTGGTCGTGGTTGTCCTCGACGGTGATCACGGCGTGGACCTCACGCAGCGGCATCATGGTGCATACCTCGATGGTGGCCTGATCCTGCATCAGCAGGAGCCTGCGCCGGATCGCTGTCGCCCCCGACAGCACCTCGACCGGCGCTCCCGAGGCATGGGCCTGGGCGGATCGGTGCCGTTCGGCCAGGGTGGTCACGAGCGACTCGACACGGCGCAAGGCCGCCCGGCGGGTTTCCAGCAGAGGTCCGAGAGCGAGCACGGGGGACGCGGCCCGGTAGTGGAGGGCGGCGTCGCCGGCGGGTTGGGTGCTGGCGAGACCTCGTTCCACCAAGACGTCGAGGGCGCACGCAACTTCCTCGGCGCACCCCGTCGACTCGCCCGCGAGCGTGGCGGGTTCACTGTCGGGCCGGTCGACGAGGAGCCGGTACACGGCGTCCTCCAAGGGCTCCAGGCCGAGGAACGTGAGCAGGGAAGCCTCTGCCGCATCCGGCGCGACGGGGGTGCCGCCGGACGGGTGAGGGCCGTCCGCGCTCAGTGCCGTCCCTCGACGCAGCGGTGCCGGGAAACACCGGACGCCCGCATCGGACACGCGCCGCGACACCGGAGTGTCCCGGTCCCTGCCGCATCGTCGGTCACTGTCCCCGCCCCCTTGTCGCCACCCAGATGATCACATTATCTGGGTGGCTCTGCGGGAACATGCACTACGCTGTCCAGCGCTGCGCAGAAAGGTGCAGGTCGAACCGTTGAGGATGTGCCGCAGCAGGGTCCCGACCTGCTCGGCGCCGAAGTTCCTCTCCCAGAGCCTGCGGCAGGCGGGCTGCGCGGGCCGTGTGGTGTCCCCGGCCACTGTCGCGCCGGCCCCCAGCAGCCTTCTCTCCGGTCCGCGCGAGCGAAGCCCACGCCCGCACGGAGCGTCGCGACAACCGCGGCAAGTGTGCGGCGGCACGGAAGCGGTGGACGAGGGAGACGGGCCGTCTGCGCGACCGGCGTGCCGAGCCGAACTGGCTGAGGGAGCATGCTGCTGGATGGAAAGGCGATCGACGATGATCGGCCACGCGATCGCCCGCATGGTCTTCCGGGTGATCTTCCTGGCGCGGACGGGTGTCGGAAACCACGGCCGCCGGGCTGGTACACAGGCTGTTCGACCAGGATGAGTCGGCTCTCAACGGTGGCCGAACAGATCCCCGTCAGAAAGGAAATCTCCATGGATGAGCAAGGTGAGCGCTTCGACGTCGTCGTACTCGGAGCAGGACCGGGCGGATATGTCGCCGCGATCCGCGCCGCCCAGCTGGGCAAGCGCGTCGCCGTGGTCGAGGCCAAATACTGGGGCGGCGTCTGTCTGAACGTCGGTTGCATCCCCACCAAAGCGCTGCTGCGCAACGCCGAGCTGGCGCACATCTTCACTCGCGAGGCCAAGACCTTCGGTATCAAGGTCGAAGGGCAGGTGTCCTTCGACTACGGCGAGGCGTTCCGACGCAGCCGCCGTGTCGCGGACGGCCGGGTCAAGGGTGTTCACTACCTGATGAAGAAGAACGGGATCACGGAGATCAGCGGCCGCGGCACATTCGTGGACTCGCACACGCTCGACGTGGCGCTCTTCGACGGCTCGACCCAGAGGATCGGCTTCGACCACTGCATCATCGCCACCGGTGCGACTCCGAAGCTGCTGCCCGGGACCCGCCGCACCGCACGCGTGGTGACGTACGAAGAGCAGATCCTTGCCGAGGACCTGCCGCAGTCCATCGTGATCGCGGGCGCAGGCGCCATCGGTGTCGAGTTCGCGTATGTCTTGCACAACTACGGTGTGAAGGTCACCGTCGTTGAGTTCCTGGACCGGATCGCGCCGCTGGAGGACGCGGACGTCTCCGCCGAACTGGCCAGGCAATACAGGAAGTTGGGCATCGAAGTACTCGCCTCCACCCGCGTCGACTCGATCGACGAGTCCGGCCCGCAGGTCCGTGTCACGGTCACCGGCAAGGACGGCGCACAGAAGGTCCTGGAGACCGACAAGGTTCTGCAGGCGATCGGCTTCGCACCGAACGTCACCGACTACGGCCTGGAGAGCACCGGCGTAGGCATCACCGAGCGCGGCACGATCGATGTCGACGGCCGCTGCCGCACATCCGTACCGCACATCTACGCGATCGGCGATGTCACCGCGAAGCTGATGCTCGCGCACGCCGCCGAGTCGATGGGCGTGGTCGCGGCCGAGACCATCGCGGGAGCCGAGACCATGGAGCTCGACTACCCGATGATCCCGCGCGCCACCTATTGCCAGCCGCAGATCGCCAGCTTCGGCTGGACCGAGGCGCAGGCACGTGAGAAGGGCTTCGACGTCAAGGTGGCCAAGTTCCCCTTCACCGCGAACGGCAAGGCGCACGGTCTGGGCGACACGACAGGCTTCGTGAAGCTGATCAGCGACGCGAAGTACGGCGAGATCATCGGCGCCCACCTCATCGGCCCGGATGTCACCGAACTGCTGCCGGAGCTCACCTTGGCCCAGCAGTGGGACCTGACGGTCCACGAGGTGGCTCGCAACGTCCACGCCCACCCGACGCTCGGCGAGGCGGTCAAGGAGGCTGTGCACGGGCTCGCCGGGCACATGATCAACATGTGAGGGGGCGGCACCGCACGTTGCCCTCGGACGTCGGCGGTTCCGTGCCCGGGGGCCGGGGCGGACCATGAAACCGTCCCGGACGGCACCGCGCCCGGCGGTGGCTGCGGCATGCCCGCCTTCTCCCACCTCCCGGTCGGGCCCGGCAGCCGGATCGGTGTGCCGGGAGGTCGGAGTACGCGGGCCGACGGCGTCAGCAGGGCCCGTGTCGTGGGGCGCACAACGCTTTGGGTACCTCAGGAGCGGCTCCGGGATCAGAATCCGAGGTCGCTGAGACCGGGGTGGTCGTCGGGGCGGCGACCGAGCGGCCAGTGGTACTTGCGGTCCGATTCCTTGATCGGCAGGTCATTGATGCAGGCATGCCGTACGGCCATCAGCCCGTTCTCGTCGAACTCCCAGTTCTCGTTGCCGTACGAGCGGTACCAGTTGCCGGAGTCGTCGTGCGACTCGTACGCGAACCGCACCGCGATCCGGTTGCCGTCGAACGCCCAGAGTTCCTTGATCAGCCGGTAGTCGAGCTCGCGGGTCCACTTGCGCTTCAGAAACGCGACGATCTCGTCGCGTCCCGTCACGAACTCCGCCCGGTTGCGCCATCGCGAGCCCTCCGTGTAGGCCAGGGCGACCTTCTCGGGGTCACGTGTGTTCCAGCCGTCCTCTCCCTGGCGGACCTTCTCGATTGCGGTCTCCCGTGTGAACGGAGGGACGGGCGGGCGTGTGGTCATGACTGCTCCTTCAGGACTGGGCGCTCCGACCTCGACGCTAGAGCTCCCTGTACACGCCTGCCAGTCGTCCGCACCCCACCGCATGGCGATGCGCGCCACGAACATCGGGCCGGCCGGCTTCGCCGGGCAGCTCCGCCAGGGGAGTGATGGCGATCCGGGTGAACTGGATACCCGGCACAGGACTGTGCCCACCAGGCCGGGGGCCGGGGCCGCCTCCGTCCGGGTGGGAACGGATCACGGACGTCGGTGGGGCGACGATGGTGACGGTGGCGCAGATCTGCACGGATGCAAACTGGTGGGGAGGCCGCCCGGCGCGGTTGGTGCAGCCACCCCCCGGTTCCCCCCGGCCGCCGACTGCAGGAGCACGACGGCGGTCGGGCTCCTCGGGGCCCGTGGAGCGACGCCCTGGCGACTTGACGCAGGTCACCGCACCGGTATCAAGGAGACCGTCGCTGTGGGGCTCCCGGCGTTCGTGACCTGTCAGGGGAGGATGGAGTCGACGTATCCACCGTCCGCGCGCACGGCCCCGCCGGTCGTGGCGGAGGCGAGGTCCGAGCTGAGATAGACAACCATGTTTGCAATCTCTTCCGGCTCGATCAGTCTCTGCAGAAGTGACTGAGGCCGGTGCTTGACCATGAATTCCCGCTGCGCTTCGTCCCAGGGAAGACTGGGGTCGACGAGTTCGTACACGAAATCCTCGACGCCACCGGTGTGAGTCGGCCCGACGATAACCGAGTTGACGGTCACTCCGGTACCGGCGGCGTCCTTGGCGAAGCCCCGCGTGACAGCGAGCAGAGCAGTCTTGGACACGCCGTAGTGGATCATCTCCACCGGGATGACCACGGCCGAATCGCTCGCGATGTTCAGGACTCGCCCCCAGGAGCGGTCCTTCATGGCTGGGAGGTAGGCACGGATCATCCTGACGGCGGACAGAACATTCACGTCGAAGTAATGGCGCCACGCCTCGTCGCTGATCTCCAGGGCAGAGGCGGTCCCGAAGATGCCCAGATTGTTGACAAGGATGGCGACGTCCGGGGCCGCTTCGGTGACCTGCCGGGCGCCGTCGTCGGTGGTGATGTCGCCGGGCGCGGCGATGAAGGAGTCACGTTCCGTGTCCTGCCGCAGTTTCTCGATGGCATCGTCCACGGACTGCCGACGGCGTCCGTTGACGGCTACGCGGGCGCCGGCACGGGCCAGCCCTGCGGCAATGGAAAAACCGATGCCTTGCGTGGATCCGGTGACGAGCGCGGTCTTGCCGGTGAGATCGATAAGCACGGTTTCTCCTCAGACACGTGGTGCGACACTGCCTGTCGCCGCCAGTCGGTGTAACGGTGTTCGGATGCCGGGAGCCGGCGAGCGTGCGACGGGCGGACACATCCGCCCGGGGCGGTGCTGGGACGCCGTCCATCGGCCTTCGCGCATCTGCTCATGGAAGCTGTCGGGGCCGGGGCCGGGGCCGGGGCCGGTTCGGACGCCGCTGTCGAGGGCGGCGATGGGCCGGTTCGGGACATTCTGCGCGCCGGGGCGGGCCGGTGGATGAGGTCAGGCTCATGGCACCGATCCTTCCGCGTCGAGGATCAGCAGCGACCGCTTGGCGCGTCCAGGGGATCGGGAAAGACCCTGAAGGGTGACGGCTGCCGGCCGTCGCGTTCAGCACCACGGCCGGTGACGTGGTGGATCTGCCGTCCACCCTTCCGGACCTGTTGATCGTTCCCAGTGGCAACCCGGCGGACCCGATCGCCTGATGGGGAGCGGTGTGTCGGCCCGGCGACGGGCGGCACACCCGCAGGGCCCTCAAGGTGGGGTCAGGACATCGTCAGATCGCGGGGAGTTGAACCGATGAGTGTCGAGCGGGTGGGAGTCGTCGTCCACCAAGGCCGTCCCGAGGCCGTTGCCTCGGCGCGCGTCGTGCGCGACTGGTGTGCCGGTGAAGACATTCCCTGCACGGACATCGACGTGTGGCGCGACGACGAACGCCGGCGCGGCGGGCGGGAAGAGGCCGATGTCGCAGGCAACCCTGATCTCATCGTGACGCTCGGAGGCGACGGGACATTTCTGCGTGGCGCCAGGATCGCTGCCAAGAACGATGCCGCCGTTCTCGGGATCGACCTGGGCCGCGTCGGCTTCCTGACCGAGGTGCCGGCCGAGGACGTCGTCCGGGCGCTCGACGCCGTCCACCAGGGAAGGACGGAGGTCGAGGAGCGCATGATGCTGACGATGAGAGCCTCCCGCGTGCTCCAAGTGCCCAAGGACATCGATGCCCTGATGGGCTACGGGCGCCGCCCGATGCTGCCGCCTCCCCAGGTCGACCGGGAGGCGGAGGCCGCGGTGGAGGGCTGGGGCGTGGCGCTCGACGTCACCGCTCTCAACGACGTCGTCGTGGAGAAGCTCGCGCGTGACCGGCAGGTGAGTCTCGGCGTCTACATCGGCGGCCGGCTCCTTGCCTCGTACTCGGCCGATGCCGTCATCATGGCCACCCCCACCGGGTCGACCGCCTACAGCTTCGCCGCAGGCGGTCCGGTGGTCTCACCACGTATGGATGCCGTCATCTTCACACCCGTCGCGCCGCACATGACCTTCAACCGCACCGTGATCGCCGCGCCGGACGAACCGATCGCGGTCCGCGTCCTGCCCCACTCGGGACAGGGCGCGGTGACGATCGACGGTCACCTGCGTGGCGTACTGGACGCCGGGGACTGGCTCGGGGTGTACGCCGCACCGCGTCGTCTGCGGGCCATCCGGCTCGGGCCGCACGACTTCTACGGGCGGCTACGCACGCGCCTGCGCCTCACGGATGCTCCGGCCACGGCCGCCGACGGGGAGAGCGCACCTCTCTTCCGCCCCGACGGTCCGGTCCCGCACGACCTGGCCCATCTCCATCTCTCCCCGGCGGACAGGGCGGTCGACGGCGGCTGAGCCGGGCCGGAGCGCAGCCACGCCGTCGGCGATCCCCCCGCCACGCCGCTGACCGTGCCGGGTCGAGGTGGGGAGCTGCCGCGAGGACGCCCGAGAGAACGATGGCGGCCGGGTCGCCGGGGCGGGTGCCGGCCCCCGTCGACGCGGCCGAGTGGCATCCGGGCAGCCGCGCACACGAGGCCTCATGGCTCGTCCGGCCACCGGGCAGGCGCGCTGCGCCAAGGCCGCCCATCGGCCCGTCGGGGTCACGCGCGGTGACATAGCCCCGACGGGCCCTGGAGCGGCTCACTGCTGATCGATTTGCGCCCCGGCGTCCCGATCGGCTGATGCGTCGTCAGGACGTGGACGTGACCGCGGGTTCACCGGCTTTCGCGCGGGCTCACCCGCTCCCGCCTTCGCACGCGAGGGCCCCGAGGCCGATCGAGTCGGCCATCGCCTGCATGCCCTTGTCGTTGGGATGCAGATGGTCCCCTCCGTCGAACGTCGGCAGCAGCCGCTGCGGGTTGTACGGGCTGCGCAGGACCTTGTCGAAGTCCGCCACCGCGTCCACCGCGCCGCTGGTGCGGATCCACTCGTTCACCTCCACGCGTACCGCATCCCCCTGTGGATCCCACTCCGACCAGCCCTGGTAGGGGAGGACGGTGGCGCCGACGACGCACTTCCCCGCCGCGTGGGCCCGGTCGATGATTCGGCGGTAGCCCGCCGTCAGCGAGGCCGCCGTGACACCGCTGTGGGACTTGATGTCATTGACGCCCTCGAACAGGACCACCGTGCGCACCCCGGGCAGCGACAGCACGTCGCGGTCGAGACGCGCGAGCGCGCTCTGCCCGCCGCCGTCCGCCAGGACCTGGTTCCCGGATATCCCCGCGTTGGCCACGCCCTGGACCGTGGCGCCCGGCTCCTGCTGCAGCCGGCGCGCCAGGAAGTCGGGCCAGCGAAGATTCTTGTCGGTGGTGGACTGCCAGCCGTCCGTGATGGAGTCCCCGAGCGTGACCACGGCGCCGGTGCCGGCGCCGGTGTCCACGCTGACCGCGTCGAGGTAGAACCACGACCCGATCTGTTCCGTGTACGCGCCGTCCCGTTCCTCGGCCGCGTGGTCCCCGGCGGTCGCGTACGACGTCTGGAGAGCCATCCCGTGCCCGGTGGCGGGACCGCCCGACGTCCGTACGTACAGGCTGACCGCCAGATCGCTGCCGGCCTCGGTCCTCCCGGGCAGCGGATCGCTGTAGCGGATTTCGCCCGGCGCCAGGGTCACGGACGCCGCCCCGTCGAAGCGGAGCTTCCTGTTGGAGCCCGCCATCAGCCGGGCACCGGCTTTGCGCAGTCCGGCGTATGCGCTGCCCATGACCAGTGGCCGGTCGCCGAACGCGTTGGACACTCGGATACGCACTCCGCTGCCGCCCACGCTCGTGCGGACGACCAGACGGTAACTGCGGTCGGACGGGGCCTCGCCCAGCCGGTCCGCGCTGGCCGCCCAGGTGACCACCGACCGGTCGGGCACGGGAGTTGCCGCGGCGGCGGAGGAGGAGGAGGCGTGGGCGGGGGCGAGAAGTGTGGCGGCGAGGGCCACGACCGCGAGCAGGGCGCGGTGCGCTGCGCGGCTCATCGGAAGTTCCGCAGCGTGACGGATTCCCCGGAACGGAGGTCGACGTCGTGCGAGATGCCGCCCGCCGTCACCGTGGTCCTGCGCCCGCCGACACTGCGGATGGTGGCCTCGCGGACCCTGCCGTCGCGCCAGCTCAGGCCGACGACGAAACCGCTGCGCGCGCCGATGCCGGAGACCGAGCCGGCAGGCGCCCAGGCGGCGGGCAGCGCGGGGAGCAGTTCGATGTGTCCGGGGCGCGAGTAGAGCAGCATTTCGATCACGGCGGCGGCAGTGCCGAAGTTGGACTCGATCTGGAAGATCCCACGGCCCTTCCCGGTCTCGTAGATGTCGAACAGATTCATCGCGCTGCCGTTGCTGCCGTCTACGGACGGCCGCAGATTGGTGACCACCAGCTGATACGCGTTCTCCGCGTGCTTCAGTCGCGCCCAGCACAGGGACCGCCAGGCGTTCGCCCAGCCGAAGTTCTCCATCCCCCGCGCGGTGAGGAGTTCGGTCGCGCCCTTCACCAGCTCCGCGGGCGAGGCATCGGGCCGGATACGGTCTCCGGGGAACAGGCCCACCAGCGGGGAGAGATGGCGGTGCGTGGTCTCACCGAGGTTGTCGGGGGACATCCACTCCTGGAGCCAGCCGGTCTTCGGGCTGACCTCGGGCATGTACAGCCGCTCCTGGAGCCCGGCGACGGTCTTGCTGTACGCGGCGTTCCTGCCGAGCAGTGCACTGGCCTCGCGGTAATGCGCGAAGAGGTCCCGCACCACTTCCTGGGCGTAGGTGATGCCCTTCGCGTCCTGGGGGCCGTGCTCCGGCGACCAGTCCTTGTCGGCGACGAGGACCTCACGTTCCTTGCCGGTCCCCGCGTCGGTGACCGTCATGGTCAGCAGCCGGGTCTCCCAGAACTCGCAGGCGCCCTGGAGGAGTGGGTAGATCTTCGCGAGATGCTTCCGGTCCTGGGTGTACTCGTAGTGCTCCCACAGGGTGTTGCACAGCCAGGCATTGCCCGGCGGGTGCCACCACCAGCCCAGGCCGCCGTAGATGTTCGTGGAGTACGCCACGGTCCAGCCGGCGATTTTGCCGGAGGAGTTGCGGAACCGGTTGCGCGGATCGTTGAACAGGCTCTGGGTGAGTTCCGTCCAGACCGGGAGCTGAGAGAGGCAGTAGTCGGTGAACGCGTCGAAGTTGCGGGAGAGCGCGGTGCGATCGGCCATCCAGTAGTTCATCTGGATGTTGATGTCGGTGTGGTAATCACCCATCCAGTCCGGGTCATTGCCGTCCAGCCACGGGCCCTGGAGGGCGACCGGAAGACTGCCCCGGGAGCTGCTGATCATCAGATAGCGGCCGAACTGGAGGTACAGCGCTTCGAACTCCGGGTCCGGCTCGTCCTGCTGGGTACGCGCCTTCAGCCGTTCCCAGGTGTCGAGCGCCCGCTGCTCGGTCGTGGAAGGGCCCAGCGAGATCTGCATGCCGTCGAACTGATCTCGGTAGTCGGCCACATGGGTGTGCAGCAGTGTGGTGGGCGAATGGCGCACGGCGGTCCGCACCTTGGTCCTGGCGAGTGCGGCCGGGTCGAGGTCCGGGTCCCGGTAGCCGGCCTGCGGGTCGGGGGAGTAGTTCGTACCACCGCTGATCACGACCGTCAGATCCGCGCACCGGGTGAAGACGATCTTTGAGCCCTGGGTGGTGACCGATCCACTCATGCTGTGTGCGGTGATCGCGGCGCCGTAGCGGAGTCCGTTGGTGAACTCGGCGCCGAAGGAAAGGCTGTCGTGCGCGCCGTCCGCCGATGTCGTCTCGTCGTGCGTGCCGTCGAGCGAGACGGTGCCGGTGTAGTGACCGCCACCGCGCTGGGAGAACTGCACGACGATCACGTCGTCCGGCTGACTTGCGAAGACGCGGCGCTCGAAGGACACACCCGAGCGGATGTAGCTGGAGGTGACCAGGCCCTGGGCGAGATCGAGCTCGCGGCGGTAGCTGTTGACGGTGCCGAGATCGTGCTCCGGGATGTCGACCGTCACGTGCGCCAGCTGGGTGAGGCTGCCGAAATCGGTCCGCCCGTAGGGGAATTGCCCGTCCTGCTCCAGTACGTCATTGATCCCGCCGGTCCACATGGTGGCGTCGGAGACGAAGAGCAGTTCGTGCGAAGGGTCGTTGCCGACGAGAGCGCCGAGCCGGCCGTTGCCGACCGGCAGCGCCCGCTCCAGCATCGTCTTCTCGCCGGCCGGTGCGCGGTACCACATCCGCGTCGTCGAACCTTGGCCCTCGGCGAGCATCGGGGACGTGGTGGGGCGCTTCGGCGGGGCGGAGGCGGCGAAGGCGGGGAGGCCTCCGAGAGCGGTGAGCGATCCGACGGCGGCGGCGAGCGAGAGCACGCGGCGGCGGCTGGTGCTGGTGCTGGGCTGCGCAGGGGTGTGCGGATGCTGGTCGTTCACGGGACTACTCCATTCCTGCGGACATGGTGGAGGGCGCGGTACGGCATCGGGGAGCCCGGGCGGGAGCGCGGGGCAGGGGCAGCACGGGACGGGGGCACGCCGATCAGGACGCGCCCCCGTATGTGGTCGTGCGACGGGGCTACCGGAGCGGAACGTCGATCTTGTCGATGTCGGGCGAGTAGCCCGTACCGCTGTCGAAGGTGACGGTGTTGCTGCCCGCCTTCAGCGTGACCGGCACGCTGATCGTGTCGGCGGCTCCCCAGCCACCGGTGGACGGGAAGGCCGTCGCGACGGGCGCCTTTCCGTTCGCGGACACGCCGATCGACCGCGGATCCCCCGACGTGTAGGCGACGTTGATCAGGTAGCGGCCGGCCTGCTTGACGACGACGTTCGTGAACTGGAGCGTGCCGCCCAGATACAGGTTGCCGATCTTCTTCGTGCCCGAGCACTCGGCGCAGTCGGCGACGGACGCGGAACCGGACAGGACGTTGTCCGGGGACTCCGCCTCGTACGCCGTCGTCTTCAGCGCGGGGCCGTTCGGGGTGACGGTGAACAGACGCGAGCCGTGGGCCGGCAGGGCCTGGGTGATGCCGTCCTTGTGCCGGCCGAGGTTCTCGCTGTTCCACACGTCACGGACGGACGCCTGGCCCGTGAAGCCGAGGGCCGACCAGTCGGCGGTCACCGGGGAGGCGGAGTCGCCCTGGTTGAACAGGGCGACGGTGTAACTGCCGTCGGGGTTGGCGGACGCCCAGACCTGCTCGTCGCCGACCGAGGAGACGGGCTTGGCGGGCTTCCCCGGCTGCTGGTTGATCTCCAGCACGTCGCGGTTGGTCATCAGCGACAGGCCGTAGTCGTCGAGCTGGGTGAGGTCGTCCCCGCTGAACAGCGGCGACTTGGCGATCGCCCACAGCGTCATGTAGCTCTGCCGCTCGGCCTTGGTCAGGCCGCTCATGGCGGCGCTGCCGACATTGATCGAGTCGAGGTCGTTCCAGCCGCCGGGGCCGGCGTACCGCGTCCACCCGGGAGTGTCACGCCACCGGTCCTCGACGGAGTTCTCCCACGACACCAGCGTGTTGCAGTAGCACTCGACATCCGTGTCGACGCGCCATCCGTTGGACGTGGCCTGCCAGTCCTTGGCGTAGTTGATGTCGAGCGACCAGGAGATCTCCAGATGGATGGGCCGTCCGGTGCTCTTGATGGCCTTCTGCCAGGCCGCGACGTCCGCGCGGTTGTCGTAGTTGTCGCCGCTCTTGAAGGACCCGGGACCCACGCCGTCGAGCTTGAGGAAGTCGTAGCCCCAGTCGGCGATGAGCTGCGCCTGAGAGTCGACGTACTTCTGGGCGCACGGCTTCGAGAAGTCGATCTTGTACGAGCTGTCCCAGCCGTTGGTCGTCCGCAGATCGCTGTAGACGATGTCACCGGTGGTGCAGTTGTCGGTGTTCCAGATCGGCAGCTTGCCCTCGCCGTATCCCTCTTTCTCCAGACCGACTGGGAGATAGATGCCGGCCTTGAGACCCTTGCCGTGGATACGGTCGGCGACCGCCTTCATCCCGCTCGGGAAGCGTGCCTTGTCGGCCTTCTGGCGCCCGTACGCGTCGAACTCCGGCGTCCAGTCCCAGCCGCGCCACCAGCCGGCGTCGATGTTGATGTACTCGTAGCCGTACTTCTTGAGCTTGGCGGCCAGGGCGTCCGTCTGCTTGTTGACGTTGGCTTCGGTGAGATAGCTGTAGTTGCCGTTGGGGTTGATTCCCGGGTACGAGGTGGTCTGGAGGCTCCAGCTGCTCCAGCCCATGTACGGCTTCTGGGCCAGGCTGTCCTCGCCGGGGCCGGCTGCGTCGGCCACAGCGGTGGTGGTGGGGGTCTCGGACGGGGCAGCCTGCGCCGTCGGTACGGCAACGGCCAGGCCGGCGGTGACGGCGAGTACCAGCGCGGAGCGCAGGGCTCTTGCGGCGGGGCGGGTGGGTGACCGCATGAGAGGGGACCTCTTTGCTTTCTCGGCGAAGGGATTCGGCAGTGGTGCGGTGTTCCGGTTGCGTGCAGGGCAGGGTTCGCTACTTGCCCGAACCGAGGGTGAGCCCGCTGATGAACTGGCGCTGGAGTGCGAAGTACACCAGCAGCGTCGGGATCGCGGTCATCAGTGCGCCGGCCGCGATGAGGTTGGGATTGGTGAAGTACTGGCCCTGGAGATTGGCGAGTGCGGACGTGATCGGGCGTTTGTCGCCGGTCTCGATCAGGGCGAGCGACCAGAAGAAGTCGTTGTAGATCCAGATCGATTCGAGGGTGGCGAGCGCCGCGAACGCGGGACGGCACAGCGGCAGCGCGATCTGGAAGAACTGGCGCCACACAGGGGCGCCGTCCACCAGCGCCGCCTCCGTGATTTCCTTCGGGATCGTCCGCATGTAATTGCTGAGGACGAAGGTGCAGAAGCCGCACTGGTAGGCGATGTGGATGACGATGATGCCCCACACCGAGTTGTAGAGCAGGAACGAGTCGCTCATCCAGCCGGGCAGCGGGATCAGCAGATAGAGCCGGTACAGCGGAGTGATCAGCACCTGGGCGGGGAGCAGGTTGCCCGCGGTGAAGAACATCAGCAGGGCGACGTTCCAGCGGAAGTCGAACCGGGAGACGAAGAAGGCCACCGCGGCGGAGAAGAGCAGTGTGCCGAGGACCGCCGGAACGGTGATCAGGACGGAGTTCCAGAAGAAGTGCGGCATGCCCGACTGGTGCCAGGCGGCGGCGAAGTTCTCGAAGCCGAGGCTGTGCGGCAGGGAGAGGTAGCCTTGCCTGCTGGTGTCCGAGTAGGGCCGCAGCGAGGTGTACACCGCCCACAGCAGCGGAACGAGCCAGAGGAGGGCGATCCCGCCGAGCAGGATATGCCGTCCTGTCTGGCGCCTCGGGCGCGCAGGGCCGGCGTCCGGGAGCGGTGCGTGGCGGGTGCGCGGGCCGGCGGCCGGCGGTGTGACGGTCGCGGTCACTGGTCCTCCTTGCGGAAGGTCTGGGCAAGGAAGGTCCCGATGGCGAGCAGCGAGACGATGAGCAGGACGACCGCGAGTGCGGAGCCGTAACCGATATGGCTGGATTCACCGATGATGTTGTCGGTGATCAGGAGCGACAGGAGCTCCATGCCGGGCTTGCTGCCGACACCACCACCGAGCACATAGACGATGTCGAACGCCCGCAGTGACTCCATGACGGTGACGACGAGAATGATGATGTTGACCGGCTTGAGTGCCGGGAAGACGACCCTCAGGAACGTCTGGCGTCCACTGGCGCCGTCGAGCGAGGCCGCTTCCTTCAGTGCGGGGTCGAAGCCCTTCAGGCCGGCCAGGTAGAGGATCATGATGTAGCCGGTGTGGCGCCAGGCCGAGGCGATGAGGACGGCCCACAGATTGAGGTCCGGATCGCCCAGCCAGTCGATGTGGTGGCCGGGCGCCGCCCCGTTCAGGACGCCGTTCAGAAGTCCGTTGTCGGGGTTGTAGATGATCTCCCAGATGAAACCGACCACGGCGAGGGAGAGCACCATGGGCAGGAAGATCGCGGTCTGGTAGAAGCGGGTGAACCTGATCTTCCGGTCGAGCTGGTACGCGAGGAAGATGCCGAACGGGGTGGGCAGCAGTGCCGTGAACAGCAGCCAGACGACGTTGTGCTGCACCGCGGGCCAGAACGGCGGGTAATTGGTGAAGATCTCCTGGTAGTTGTCCAGGCCGACCCAGCGGATGTCGCCCGGATCGATGCCGTCCCAGCTGGTGAAGGACAGCCCGACGGAGGCCAGCGCCGGCAGCCAGACGAAGACCAGCAGGGCGAGCAGCGGAATGCCGACGATGACCGTGAGGAAGAGGCGGTCACCGCGGCCGAGCCGCAACGGCCGCGGGCGGGCACGCGGCGCGTCGGGTCGCGCCGGGGCGGGCGCCCGGGAAGAAGCGGCGGGAGGCGCCGAGGGTGCGGAGGACATGGTGAACCTTCCCGGCCCGGATCAGGCCGTGAAGAAGCGCGAGCGCTGGGACTCGATCTTCTTCAGCAGGGCCGAGCCGTCGTCGGGGTGGCTCAGCCACTGCGCCAGACCCGGCAGGACGACGGTGGAGATGAAGCCCGGGTCGCTGTCGCGGTCGCCGAACTGCGTGATGTGCTTCGCCGAGGCGATGAGTTCAGCGGACTTCTTCTGCAGGGCGTTGTACGAGCCGGTGTCCGCAGCGGAGTGGACGGCGACATTGCTCGGGTCGGCCCCCATGTACAGATTCTCCGCCTGGGCGCTGCCGAGGAATTCGAGCAGGCGGGCCGCGCCCTCCTGGTTCTTCGGCTTGCGACTGAGCATGAACCCGTCGGTGGGTGCCTCGACCGTGTCCTGACCGTGGGCCGCGTCGATCTCCGGGAAGGCGAAGAAATCGATGTCCGCGCGCAGCTTCTCGTCGGTGATCTGCTGTCCCAGGAACAGCCCGATGACCGCCATGCCGGACTTCTTGTCGAGCAGTGACTGAGCGGCGTCCTGCCACGAACGGCCGCCCGCGCCCTGCTGGTAGTAGGGGCTGAGCTCACGCCACAGGTCCAGGGTCCGGCTCGTACGGCGGTCGGTCCAGGAGACCTCACCCCGCATGAGCGACATGTGGAAGTCGTACCCGTTGGCGCGCAGGTTCAGATAGTCGAAGGCGCCGAGGATGGACCAGCTGTCGCCCCCGCCGTACCCGGAGGCGATCGGCGAGAGGCCGTCCTTCTTCATCTGCTTGGCCAGTGCGGTGAATTCGCTCCAGGTACGGGGCAGTCCGTACCCGCGCTCCTTGAACACGCTCTTGCGGTAGAAGACGGCCCACGGGTAGTTGTACAGCGGGACGAAGTAGTACTTTCCGTCCACGCCCTTGGAGAGCTGCTTCGCGGCGTTGCTGAAACCGGAACCTATGGTGTCCCAGACGTCGTCGAGCGGGTGGGCGAGCCCCTTCTTGGCGAAGTACTGCATGCGGTAGCCCGCGAACCAGGTGAAGACGTCGTCCGGTGTGCCCTGGAGATAGGTGGAGATGCTCTTCTGGAACGTGTCGTGGTCAACGGTGTTCGTTTTGACCTTGAGACCGCTGTCCTTGGTGAAGGCACTCGTCACCGCCGCGTAGGCGGACTTGGGTGTGGCATCCGCTCCGTTCGATCCGAAGGTCACCGTCTTCGGGTCGGCCGAAGGGCCACCGCCGCAGGCCGTCAGCAGCGGCGCTGCCAGTGCGGCGGCGCCGACGCCGAGCGTGCCCCGGACCACCGTGCGGCGGCTGGGATCGGTGACGGACGAGAAGATGCGGCTCTGCATCGTCATTACTGCTCCTCATACGTGTTCTGTACCGATGAAGGACTGGATCGCGGTCGCCGCGGCCCCGCGCGCCCATTCCTCGAAGGGCAGCGGACGAGTCATCACGTCGCACTGGGCGGCGGTACCGAAGGCGGCGGCGGCGAAGGTGTCGCGGATCTGCTCGGCGAACAGGTCGTACGCCGCCAGGCCCTCGCCCGAGATGATCACCCGCTGGGGTCCGAGGACATTGACGACGGCCCCGATGGCCCGTCCGATGGCCTCCCCGGCCCGCGCGTACACCTCCCGGGCCCCGGGGTCTCCCCGGTGCGCGAGTTCAAGGGCCTGTGCGGAGTCGGTGACCGGCAGTCCGGTCACCTCGCCGACCCGGCGGATGATGGCGGCGTCCCCGGCGATGGCTTCCACACACCCGGTGTTCCCGCAGTGACACGGCGGTCCCTGCGGGTCGATGGACAGATGCCCGATCTCGCCGGCCACCCCGTGCGCACCGGAGACCACCCTGCCGTGCACCACGAGCCCGCAGCCGATGCCCGCACCGACGGTCACCAGCGCGAAGTCCGGCACTCCCACCCCGGCCCCGAACCACTGCTCGGCCACCGTCAGGGCCCGGACGTCGTTGTCGACCGTGACGGGCAGACCCGTCACGGCCTGCGCCAGCTCGGCGAGCGGTACGTCGCGCCAGTCCAGGAACGGTGAGTAGCGGACCACTCCGGCGGCGCGGTCCACATCTCCGGACACCGCGAGACCCATACCGCTCACCTGCACCCCGAACCCGTCGGCCTCCGTGAGGAGTTCCTGCACGAGCGTGGCGGTCGAGGCGAGCACGGCGGCGGGATCACGGGTGGTGATCCGGACGTGCCGGGCGACCCGGATGCGGCAGCACAGGTCGGTCAGGACCGCGATGATCTCGTCCCCGGTGACCTTGACCCCGATGAACAGCGCGCGGCCGCCGTCCACCCGTACGAGGTTGGCGGGCCGCCCGAGGGACGGCGGTGCCTCCTCGTCCACGCCCTCGACGAGATAGCCGGCCGCCATCAGGGGCCGTACGGCCTTGGTGACCGCGGCCGGTGAGAGGTCGGCCCGCCGCCCGATCTCGGCCCGGGTGAGGGGGCCGTGGGACAGCGTGGTGGTGAAGACCAGGGAAGCGGCCGGCGTCGGAACCGGGACCGCCTCGGTACGGGGGGACGAGTGCATGGCCGAAACGTAGAGGGTGTTCTTTTCTGCTGTCAATAAAAGAAACAGGCTCTTTCGAAATCTCAACTCGGCATGGAAGATGGCTACAAATCTCATACTGAGACAAGGGATTGACAGCTGATCAAAGGCAGAGTTGGCTGCCCACTGCCTTCGTGGCGCAACCTGAACGTGAGGATCAATGTCTGTGATCGCCTTCGCCCCCGACACCGGGGTCTGGCTGCTCTCCACCCCGCGCACCTCGTACGCGCTACGGATCGACGCGACGGGAGCGCCCTGCCACCTTGCGTGGGGACCCGTGCTGACGCTTGAGGAGGCCCAGGAGTTCGCCACTGAGCCGGCGCCCCCGGCCAGCAGCTTCGAGGGGCGGCCGTCCGTCGGTGACGAACTGCCCGTCGACGGCGGACCGCGGTACGGACCCCCCTCGCTGCAGGTGCGCTTCGCCGATGGCACCCGCGCCTTCGAATGGCAGGCCACCGGCCACCGCGTGCACGAGCCGGCGCCGGGTTCGGCCGAGCTGGTCCTGGAGTTCCGCGACCGCCTCCAGCCGCTTCGGGTGGCGCTCCACTACCGGGTCCACGACGACAGCGACGTCATCGAACGCTGGACCGTGCTGCGCAACGACGGTGTCGCCCCCGTCGCACTCCAGCGCGCGGACTCCGCCGCGTGGACCCTGCCGTTCCGGGACGATTACCGGCTGAGCCATGTCACCGGTCAGTGGTCGGCCGAGACTCGACTGCGCCGGAACCAGCTGCCGTTCGGCGAAACGGTTCTCACCAGCAGACGAGGCATCACCAGCCACCACACGAACCCCTGGGTGATGCTCGACGCGGGCGACGCGACCGAGAACCAGGGCCAGGTGTGGAGCGCGGCACTGGCCTGGAGCGGCAGCTGGCGCATCACCGTGCAGCGCACCGCCGACGGCCGTGCGGGCTTCACCGGCGGCGCCGGCCACGAGGGCCCGTCCCTCCCGCTCGGCCCCGGTGAGGAGTACACCACTCCGGTCCACGCCGGCCTCTACTGCGAGGGCGGCTTCGGTGCGGCGAGCCGGGCCTGGCACGCGTACACCCTTGCCCATGTGCTGCCGCACCCTCAGGAGATCCGGCCGATCCTCTACAACTCCTGGGAGGCGACCGGCTTCGACGTGGACGAAGCGGGCCAGAAGGCGCTGGCCGCCCGGGCGGCGGCGCTCGGTGTGGAGCTCTACGTCATGGACGACGGATGGTTCGGGGCGCGCCGCAGCGCAGAGGCCGGACTCGGTGACTGGTCACCGGCCCCGGACCGCTTCCCCGGAGGACTGGCGCCCCTGGTCGAGGAGGTGCACCGGCTCGGTATGCGCTTCGGCCTCTGGGTGGAGCCGGAGATGGTCAGCCCGGACAGCGACCTCTACCGCACGTACCCGGACTGGGTGCTTCACTTCCCCCACCGCACCCGTACCGAGCTCCGCAACCAGCTGGTTCTCAACTTTGCCCGTCGCGACGTCGCCGACTGGGCGTACGGATGGCTGACCCGGCTCGTCGGCGACCACGGCATCGACTTCCTGAAGTGGGACATGAACCGCGCGTTCAGCGAAGCCGGCTGGCCGGACCGGGCGGACGGGGCCGACGAGGTATGGACGACGTACGTCCACCACCTCTACGACGTCATCGACCGGCTCCGCGCCGATCATCCCCGCCTCCGGATCGAGGCGTGCAGCGGCGGTGGCGGCCGGGTGGACCTGGGCATGCTGTCCCGCACCGACCAGGCGTGGCCCTCGGACAACACCGACGCCGCGGACCGCGTCACCGTCCAGCACGGATACGGCCAGCTCTACCCGGCACGGACCATGGCCGCCTGGGTGACCGATGTGCCCAACGAGCTCACCGGCCGCTCGGTACCGCTGCGCTTCCGCTTCCATGTGGCGATGGCCGGAGTCCTGGGCATCGGCGGCGATCTGTCCCGCTGGTCCGGCGCCGAACTGGCCGAGGGCGCCGTCCTGGTGGCCGAGTACAAGCGGGTACGCCACCTCGTACAGCACGGCACACTGCACCGGCTGCGGGCCCCGGCCGACGATGGACCGGCCGCGACGCAGTACACCGCCGCCGACGGCAGCGAGACACTCCTCCTCGTCTGGCAGCGGACACCATGTCATGGCAGTCCGTCACGTCCACTCCGGCTGGCCGGACTCGATCCCGCTGCCCGCTACCGCGACGCCCGCACCGGCACGGTCCACTCCGCGACCGTGCTCCGGGAGTACGGGATACAGCCCGAGCTGCCGCCCGGCGACTGGGCGAGCGCGGCGGTGCACCTGATCCGGGTTCCCTGACCGTTCAGGCGGCGGGGGGAGTGGCGGGCCGGTGGCTGCCCACGCGATTCTGCGGGCGGCTTGCTTCATGCCGGGGGTGCCGTCGTCATCAGGATGAGGGGAACGCCGTCGCACGGTCGTATGCGCAGCCCGCCGTGTTCGGCGCCGTCGGCCGATCCGGCCAGTACCGCCGCGAAGTCCGGGCCCTTGGTGAGCGATCCGACCAGGTGACGGGGATCGGTGGAGGCGGCGACCCGGCCGCGCGCGTTGACCAGGCGGGCGGGTCCCGGCAGGCGTTGGAGCAGCGGCATGACGACCGCTTCGAAACGCCGCAGGTAGACGTCGGCGGCGGCCACTCCCATGAAGCGTCCCCCGACCGTCACCGGTGAGGAGAGGGTGAGGCTGTACTCGTCGGAGCACAGGTAGTCGACGTACGGTCCCGCGACCGCCCGCTGCCCGGTGTCGCGGGGCAGGGTGAACCAGTCCCAGTGGGTGTAATCGGAGTACGCCGAGTGCTCCGGATCCAGGTCGAGCACCAGTGGATGCACGGCACCGTCCACGGTGGTCTGCCACCACTCCAGCCACGCCGGTACGTCGTCGAGCAGTCCTGGCGCCGCCACGAAACCGAGCCCGGAGACCAGGTCGTACCGGGCGAGACACGCGTGCAGGCCGGGGCGGAGCGCGGCCAGATCGGTCGAGACCGGCCGACGGCCGTCTGCGACGGCCGAGGCGAGCACCGTCTCCGTGTCCGTACCCGTCCTGCCTACAGCGTCGAAGACTCCCTCGAGTGCGTCACGGACACCGGCGGCCGCGTCGGCGACCGCCATCTCGTCAAGCACTGCCGATCCGGCGCTTGCGAGACGGGGACTGCTGCCCATCGGGGCCCTCCTTCGGACGGGGACCGCGCGCACCGTCGGCCGAGCCGAGGCGGAGTTCGATCAGGCGCGCCATGGAGGCCTGCACGCATTGTTCGGCCAGGGCCCTGGCACGGTCATCCGCCCCATCATGCACGGCTGAGATTACGGCGCGGTGACGATCCGCTGTGTCCTTGAGGTGCCCGTCCTCGCAGAGTACGAGGCGCAGAAGTGCCCCCACTTCGGTCTGGAGAGTGACCTCTTCCCTGGTCAGCCGGGCGGACTGGGCGGCCGCGGCCAGCTCGACATGGAAGCGCCCGAAGATGCGGCTGCGCGCCCCCGAGTCCTTGGCTTCCACCAACTCTCCCAGAGATCTCTGCAGTTGCTGCAGATCCTCGGGCTCGGTGCGCTGGGCCGCGAGCCGCGCCGCGGCACCCGAGACGGCTGCCCAGTGGTCGGCGAGATCGCGGAGTTCCTCGGTGCTCCAGTCGGAGAGGCGGGCAAGCAGCCGGTCCTCCGCAGGACCGTCGGGCACGGTGACGAAGCTGCCTCCGCCACGACCCCTGCGGGTGGTGACCAGGCCCCTCTGCCGCAGTGCCATCAGGGCTTCCCGCAGGGTCACGGTGGAGACGCCGAGCTGGGCGGCGAGGTCGGACTCGCCGGGCAGCTGCTCGCCGTCGGCGAGCAGTCCGAGGTCGATGGCATCACCGAGCCGCCGCACGACGGCATCCACGCGGGCCAGGGTGTCGACGGGCGTGAAGACGACTCTGCGGGCGCCGGGTCTGTCTCGATTCACGATCACCACCTTGCCAGTTGACCCAGCTTTTACCTTAGCGGGGCCTTGAAATTAGAACTATGACTTCATATGTTTACGGCCAACTCCCGACAGCACCAGAAAGGTTCCCCCCATGGAGGGAATGGCCATCCGGTTGCAGAACCTGCGTAAGTCCTTCGGCCGGACAGAGGCTGTGGCCGGAGTCGACCTGGAGATCGCGGACGGCGAGTTCTTCTCCATGCTGGGGCCGTCCGGCTCCGGCAAGACCACAGTGCTCCGGATGATCGCCGGCTTCGAGGCTCCCACCAGCGGAACCATCGAGCTCGCAGGCTCCGACGTCACCGGTCTGGCACCCTTCGAGCGCGACGTGCACACCGTCTTCCAGGACTACGCGCTCTTCCCGCACATGACCCTGGAGCAGAACGTCGCCTACAGCCTCAAGGTCCGCAAGGTGCCCAAGGCCGAGCGTCTGAAGCAGGCCAGGGAGGCTCTGGCGAGCGTACGTCTCGCGGACTTCGGGACGCGTCGCCCGTCCCAGCTCTCCGGAGGCCAGCGCCAGCGCGTGGCGCTGGCCCGCGCCCTGGTCGGCCGTCCGAAGGTGCTGCTGCTCGACGAGCCGCTGGGCGCCCTCGACCTCAAGCTGCGCGAGCAGATGCAGGTCGAGCTCAAGGCGATCCAGCGCGAGGTCGGCATCACCTTCGTCTTCGTCACGCACGACCAGGAGGAAGCGCTGACAATGAGCGACCGGATCGCGGTCTTCAACCAGGGCCGCGTCGAACAGATCGGGACCCCGGCCCAGATATACGAACGTCCCGCCACCCCGTTCGTCGCGGGCTTCGTCGGTACGTCGAACCTGCTGACCGACGACGCCGCGGAGCAGGTCGTGGGCGACCGGGGAACGTACAGCATCCGGCCGGAGAAGATCCGCGTGCTGGGGGAGTCCGCCATCGCCGACGAGCCGCAGCACTCCACTGCCACCGGCACCTTGGCGGAGGTCGTCTACCTGGGGGACACCACCCGCTTCCTGGTGGACCTCGACGCAGGCGGCCGGCTCACCGCCCTTCAGCAGAACCTGGAGACCTCCTCCGAGGATGTCGCCGCCCTCCGTGGCTCCCGGGTCAAGCTCCAGTGGCACCAACGGCACAACTTCCAGGTCCCTGAGGCCCGGTAAGCGCACACACCCGCACGACCCGTCCCCGCCCCTTCCCTCATCCGTGGAGATCCCCTGTGCGTCTGAACCGAACGTCCCGAGCAGCGGCCGCGCTCGGCGCCCTGCTTCTCGCCACCGCCTGCGGTTCCTCGGACACCGCTGCTACGTCGCCCGGCGGCAGCGACTTCACCCCGCCCAAGCTCGCCGCGAAGAAGACCCTCGGCAAGACGGAGGGCCAGGTGAACCTGATCGCGTGGGCCGGATACGCCGAGGACGGCTCGAACGACCCGAAGGTCGACTGGGTCACCGACTTCGAGAAGCAGACCGGCTGTCAGGTCAATACCAAGACCGCTGGCACCTCCGACGAGATGGTCAGCCTGATGAAGACCGGTCAGTACGACGCGGTCTCCGCCTCCGGTGACGCGGCGCTGCGGCTGATCGCCTCCGGCGACGCCGCGCCCGTCAACACCGCGTTGGTGCCCAACTACAAGGACGTCTTCTCCGGGCTCAAGGACCAGCAGTGGAACACGGTCAAGGGTGTCTCCTACGGCATCCCGCACGGCCGCGGCGCCAATTTGCTGATGTACAACACGAAGAAGGTCTCCCCGGCGCCCGACTCCTGGTCCGCAGTCTTCGACAAGTCCTCGGCGTACAAGGGGAAGGTCACGGCGTACGACTCGCCGATCTATATCGCGGACGCCGCCCTGTACCTGATGAAGACCGAGCCGTCCCTCGGCATCAAGGACCCGTACGCCCTGGACCAGAAGCAGTTCGACGCCGCCGTCGACCTGCTCAAGGAGCAGAACGCCAACGTCGGCGAGTACTGGAGCGACTACCTGAAGGAGGTCTCCGCCTTCAAGAGCGGTGACTCGGTGGTCGGCACCAGCTGGCAGGTGATCCTGAACACCGCCCAGGCCGAGAAGATCCCGGTCAAGGCCGTCCTCCCCAAGGAGGGCGCCACCGGCTGGTCCGACACATGGATGATCTCCGCCAAGGCCGAGCACCCCAACTGCGCCTACAACTGGATGAACTGGATCATCTCGCCGAAGGTGAACGCCCAGGTCGCCGAGTACTTCGGTGAGGCCCCGTCCAACGCGAAGGCCTGCACGCTGACCGCGGACAAGAACCACTGCACCACCTACCACGCTGCCGACGAGTCGTACTGGAAGGACGTCCACTTCTGGACCACGCCCATCGCGCAGTGCGTGGACGGACGTACGGACACCACGTGCGTGCCGTACGCCAAGTGGGTCCAGGCCTGGACCGAGATCAAGGGCTGAGGGTCACCTGTCCATGACCACCACCGCGCCTGCCGCCGGACCCGTCCGGCGGCTCGCCGGGACCCTGCACCGCCGCCCCCGGCTGCAGCTGTCCCTGCTGCTCTCCGCGCCACTGGCCTGGCTCGCCCTGGCCTACCTCGGCTCGCTCACCGTGCTGTTCCTCTCCGCGTTCTGGACCACGGACTCCTTCACCTCCAACGTGGTGAAGATCTGGAACACGGACAACTTCACTGCACTGTTCACCACCGACGTCTACCGTCAGGTCGCCCTGCGCAGCATCGGCGTCGCCCTCGCGGTCACCGCGCTGTGTGTGCTGATCGCCTTCCCGATCGCCTTCTACACCGCCCGCATCGCGAACCCCAAGTGGCGGCCGCTCCTCGTCGTGGCGATCCTCACTCCGCTGTGGGCCAGCTACCTGGTCAAGGCGTACGCCTGGCGACTCATCCTCGCCCAGGACGGTCTGCTCGACTGGGCGCTGAAGCCACTGGGACTCGAGGGGCCCGGCTACGGGCTGACCGCGACCGTCCTGGTGCTGACCTATCTGTGGCTGCCGTACATGATCCTGCCGATCCACGCCGGACTCGAGCAACTCCCGGCCAGCCTCCTGGACGCCTCCGCCGACCTCGGCGCCCGCACCGGCCGGACCTTCCGCGCCGTGGTGCTGCCGATGATTCTGCCGTCCATCGCGGCCGGCTCGGTCTTCACGTTCTCGCTCAGTCTCGGCGACTACATCGCCGTACAGATCGTCGGCGGAAAGACGCAGCTCATCGGCAACCTCATCTACTCCAACATCACCCTGGACCTGCCGCTGGCCGCCGCACTCGGCACGGTGCCCGTCGTGGTCATCGTGCTGTATCTGCTCGCGGTGCGCCGTACCGGAGCCCTGAGCAGTCTCTGAACCCTCTCCTCCACCTCCGTATCACGCACAGCGAAGGCCCCCGATGAATCTCTCCCGCCCCGCGCGCGTCATACTGCGCATCGCCGCCGGGCTCGGTTTCGCGGTGATCTACGTCCCGCTGCTCCTGGTCCTCGTCAACTCCCTCAACCCGGACCGCAGTTCGGGCTGGCCGCCACCCGGCCTCACCTTCGACTGGTGGGTTGCCGCCTGGCACAGTTCGGGCGCCCGCGACGCGCTGTGGACCTCGGTCAGGGCCGGGCTCGGTGCGACCGCGATCGCCCTGGTCCTCGGCACGCTCATCGCCTTCGCCTGCCAGCGCTACAAGTTCTTCGGACGCGAGGCCATCTCCTTCGTGGTCGTCCTGCCGATCGCACTCCCGGGCATCGTCACCGGTGTCGCGCTCAACACCGCCTTCCGTACGGTCCTGGAACCGCTCGGAGTGGGCCTCGGAATGTTCACGGTGGTCGTCGGCCACGCCACCTTCTGCATCGTGGTCGTCTTCAACAATGTGATCGCCCGACTGCGCCGGATGCCCGGATCGTACGAAGAGGCCGCCATGGACCTCGGGGCCCACACCTTCCGTACGTTCGTCGACGTCACCTTCCCGCTGGTGCGGTCCGCGCTGGTCGCGGGTGGACTCCTCGCCTTCGCTCTCTCCTTCGACGAGATCGTCGTGACGACCTTCACCGCCGGACCCGGCGTCCAGACCCTGCCCGTGTGGATCTTCTCCAACATGGCCCGCCCTCAACAGGCCCCCGTCGTCAACGTCGTCGCCGCTGTGCTCGTCCTGTTGTCTGTCATACCGATCTACCTCGCCCAACGGCTGTCGTCGGACACCGCCTCCGGCAGCCGCATCTGATCGGGCTGCTCAGCGGCGCGCCGACCTGGGCCGGCGAGCTGTTCGGTGACACGTCCCCGAGTCAGCCGCGCGTCGTTCGCAGCGTTGCGGCGTGCGGATCCCAGGTCGAGGCAGCGGCTCGGGTTCCGCGCACGTCGAGGCGATCGGGCCGAGTCGAAACCGAACGCCGACGAAGCACTCGCCCCGGCAGTGAAGTCGATCAGAGCAGTGACATGCGTCGGCACCTCGACGGCGAATGAAGTCCCGGCCTCGGTGCCGGACCCGATGATGCGCGCGGCTCCTCCCCGGCGGGACTCAGCGGCCACGCGCTCGGCCGGGCCGAACAGGGATATCAGGGCCGTGAGGGAGTAGGGGCCCATGTCGAACCATGGTCCCGCGCCCCGCTGGAAGAAGAAGTTCCGGGCTGGGGTGCCAGTCCTCGGGGCCGGGATTCAGGAGGGCGGTCGCGGCGGCGATCGGCGTTCCGATGGCGCCCGCGTCGACGGCGCGGCGAGCAGACTGGATACCCGCGCCGAGGAAGGGGACGGGGGCGCAGCCCACCCGCAGGCCCCGGGGGGCGGCCTGGGCGAGCAGCCCGTGGCCGAACCCCGGGCGCGTCGCCGGGCGCGTCGCCGCGTGCGATCCGCGCCGGCGGCTGACATCAGTCGCGGCCGGCGCCGCGGTACAGGTCGAGCTCGCCGTCGAGCTCCACGGCCAGCACAGTGGCGTACTCGTCCACATCTGCGCCCTTGGGGGCGTCGATCCACTGAACTCCGGGTACTTCGCCGAGGCCGCCGATGACCTCGTGGCCGAGCTCGGTGCCCGAACCGACCACGCTCACGCGCCTGACCGGGGTCCGCAGACCACGGAGGGCGATGGTCTCGCGTGGTGAGTCGAAGCAGATCAGATAGAGGGTGCGGCGGTCCGCGGACAGGGTGCTCGGACCGTAGTGGTGCCCTGCTGGGAGCCCGGCCACCGTGCCGTACACGGCGCCGCAGTGCTTGGCGATCCAGCCGCCGAGTCCTTCGAGGCGCTCGACCTGCTCGGCCGGGATCGTGCCGTCCTCCTTCGGGCCGACATCAAGAAGCAGATTGCCGCCCATTCCGATGGTCTCGGCGAAGTAGCGCACCAGCTGGCGCACGGACTTCTGGTTGTTGTCGTGGTGCTGATAGCCCCAGGAGTCGTTGACGGTCAGGCACAGCTCCCACGGCCCGTCCGGGGCCTGCAGCGGCACGCCCTGCTCGGGCGTGGCGTAGTCCCCGTAACTGAGCATCCGCGCATTGAGAACGGTGTCCGGGTTGCCCGCGAGGATCTCCTCGGCGAGCTCGCGCAGCTTCCACTGTTCCTCGCTGCGCTCCCACTCGCCGTCGAACCACAGCAGGTCAGGGCGGAAGTGCTCGACGAGCTCCCCGACCTGGGCATTGCGGTACGCCAGGAAGCGGGCCCAGGCCTCGGAGTTCTCCTTTCCGGGCTCGGCAGAGGCGTAGCGGTTGCCGGCCACCTCCTCGTTCGGTGGGTCGGTGTGCACCGTGCTCGCGTAGTCGGGGTGGTTCCAGTCCGAGTGCGAGTAGTACAGGCCGACCTTGAGGCCCTGCTCGCGCAGCGCGTCGGCGTACCCGGCAACAAGGTCATGGCCGGCGGGCGTGTGCCGCACGACATTCAGGTCGCCCTGCTCGGTGCCCCAGAGGGCCACGCCGTCGTGGTGGCGCGCAGTCAGCACCGCGTACTTGGCGCCCACGCGCGCGAACAGCTCGGCCCAGGCCTTCGGGTCGTACTTCGAGGCGGTGAAGCCGTCGAGCTGCCTCATGTACTGCTCGTGCGGGACCTGGCCGGTGTAGAACGACCAGGACTCGGGGACGCCGTCGACGGCGTAGATCCCGTAGTGGATGAAGATGCCCAACTTGGCATCGGAGAACCAGGGCTGCATCGGCATGCGATCACGCTAGGCAGCGGTGTCCCTTCCGCGCGTGGGGCGCACTCACCACTACTGGTCTGTTTTCACCCTGTGGGCGACGTGCAGAACGACGACCCCACCTCCGGCGGGTCGTTCAGCGTCTGCGCACCTTCGGTGCCGGGACCAGACGAACGACGGTGTTGAGTACATGGTCGATCACATCGTGCGAGGGCTTGTCCGTGAGGTTGGTGAGCATCCGGGCCAGGGTGTTGAGCAGAAACGGCGATCCCATGACGTAGCGGTTGAGGATCGGTTGGAAGCCCGAACGGCTGAAGACGACGTCGGCGGCCGCGTTGCCGAGACGGTAGTAGCGCCCCCAGCGGCGGTTGATCTCGACAGGGTAGCCGTGCAGCACTCGCTCCCGCCCCGGGCCCGGGGGAAGGGCGAGGGCGAGCGCGGTGCTCTCGGCTGCGACTTCGCCGGCTTCCATGGCCTGGCCAATGCCTTCCCCGTTCCAGGGGCTGATCATGCCGCCGGAGTCGCCGACCAGGAGGAGCCCTCGGGTGTAGAGGGGATGACGGTTGAAACCCAGCGGCAACGCCGCGCTCCGGACAGGGCCCTCGGCGTTCTCCTCACGCAGCCCCCAGGCGTCAGGAGTACGGGCCAGCCAGTGGTTTAACGTGGTCCGCAGGTCCGCTTTTCCGTGCCGACGGTGAGGCAGCGCACCGAGCCCGACGTTGACGCGCCCGTCTCCCATGGGAAAGATCCAGCCGTACCCCGGCAGGTAGTGATCGCTCCCCGGGAAGCGCAGATCGGCCCACAACTCCAGGTGCTCCTCCTGAGACCGTTCCGGGCTGCGGTAATAGCGGCGAGCGGCTGTCGCGATCTGCTTGGTCTTGTCCCGCTGCAGGCCCATGGCGAGAGCGAGCCGGGCGGAGGCGCCGTCGGCGGCGATGACGATCGGTGCGTGGAAGGCCACCGGTTCCTTCGTTCCGGCCGTGGCGGTGACGCCGGTGATGCGGCCGGCGCGGTCGGTCACGGGCCGGGTCACCTTCACCCCGT
Organism: Streptomyces sp. NPDC005181; assembly: GCF_040608395.1. Taxonomy (NCBI): domain Bacteria; kingdom Bacillati; phylum Actinomycetota; class Actinomycetes; order Kitasatosporales; family Streptomycetaceae; genus Streptomyces; species Streptomyces sp. NPDC005181. The sequence continues at coordinate 25,555 of NZ_JBEXID010000048.1, read as the reverse complement.
TGCGCAACCGTGCTCCGGCAGCAACGGCGTGGCGGGCCAGGACGGTGTCGAAGTCATGCCGACTGCGCGAGAGTCCGAAGTCCGGGTAGCGCCCCAGGGCGGGCCAGTCGATGTGCACCTGATGCTCACCGGCCACCCATCGCATACCGCGTGAACGCGTCCACCCCGGAGCCTTGATGTCGATGCCCATCCGGATGAGCTGGTGCACCGCTCGCGGGGTCAAGCCGTCCCCGCACACCTTCTCCCGGGGAAAGTGGGCCTTCTCCAGGAGCAGGACATCGAGGCCTGCCTTGGCGAGGTGAAAGGCTGCGGACGAGCCCGCCGGCCCCGCCCCCACCACGATCACATCGGCTTCGTTCGAGCCGTGGACGGAGCGATCGTCCGGCAGGGACTGCGCCGGCGTCGTTTCCCGCATAGGAAACCCCTTCCTGGGACAGCTGGTGCCGTACCGAGGACGGCAGCCCGGTACGTCATCATCGATCAGGAGGAGCCGCTGCGGAACCTGGCCGGATGTCTTGGAACCTGCCGTCTCAACCGCGGGCGAAGTCGAGCAGGTCGTCGTTGAACTGTTCGGCGAATACGGGGACCATCGAGAGGCCATGGGGGGCGCCGGGGTAGACCTTGAAGATCGCGTCCTTGACGAGCCGGGACGACTTGTCTCCCGAGGCCACGATCGGAACGATCTGATCGTCGTCGCCCTGGGCGATCAGGGTGGGGATGTCGAACTTCTTCAGGTCTTCGGTGAGGTCGGTCTCGGAGAACGCCTTGATGCAGTCGTAGGCGCCTTTGATGCCCACCGACATCGACCAGAGCCAGAACTCGTCGCGGGTGCCCTGGGTGACCGTCGATCCTTCACGGTTGGCGCCGTAGAAGGTGGCGCTGAGGTCCTTGTAGAACTGCGAGCGGTCCTTCGCGACGCCCGCTCGGATCTCGTCGAAGACCTCGATGGGCAGTCCTTCGGGGTTCGCTTCGGTCTTGAGCATCAGCGGTGGTACGGCGCTGAGCAGTACCGCTTTGGCGACCCGGCTGGAGCCGTGCTTGCCGATGTAGCGTGCGACCTCGCCGCCGCCGGTTGAGTGGCCGACCAGGATGGCGTCGCGCAGGTCGAGCGTTTCGATGAGCGATGCCAGGTCGTCGGCGTAGGTGTCGAGGTTGTTCCCGTCCCAGCTCTGGCCGGAGCGTCCGCCCCCGCGCCGGTCGTGGGCGATGGCCCGGAAACCGTTGTCCGCCATCAGTTTCAGCTGGGGGTCCCACGCGTCGGCGATCAGTGGCCAGCCGTGGGAGAACACGACCGGCTGGCCCGACCCCCAGTCCTTGTAGAAGATCTCTGTGCCGTCTTTGGCGGTGACGAAGGGCACCGCGTACGTCTTGGCGTACGCCTGCTCCCATACGAGCTCCACCCGGTCGAAGGAGACCGACGCGCCGAGGTCCACCTGGATCCACTGATCGTCCTCGAACGCCGACGACCATCGCGTCTTCGCATCCCCGTCCGTGACGTTGGCGGCTGCGTGGCCCGGCTCGTCGACGGACGACGCCGTTGCGGTCCTGCCCAGTGCCAGGTCGGTACCGGGCGCCGCGCTGTCGATCACCGAGAGGCCCCACAGCGACGAACCCCAGTCCGTGGCGCGCGTCAGGCATCTGACCTGCACGTGCCGGGCCTTCCTGGCACCCAGCTCCACCGACTGCGTGTAGGCGTCGGTCCCGCCGCTGAAGGGCAGCGGCACCGCGTACTCGTAACCGAACTGGCGGATGCCGAAGCGTGTGGTGCGCCGGTCGCTCTCCTCGCCGTCGGCCCATGCGACGAGCGTGAGGTCGTGCAGGGCGGGCTCGCCGTAGCCGTTGGGCCACCACAGCTCGGGGTTGCGCACCCGCAGCCCCGCGTGATCGGCGGGTGCGAAGACCACGTCGGCGCTCTCCCCACCCGGCACAGTGACAGTCCGCGAGACCCGCACGTCGTCGAACGATGCGGTGACCGTCACGCGCCGCTCGGCGGAGTCGGCGTTGCGTACCGGCACCACGATCGTCACTTCGGCGGTGCCGGTGTCGGGGAGGTGGGGGAGCGTGGTGTCGACCCGCGGGTCGCCGATGACCGCGTGCCCTGTCGAGCGCAGCCGCACGTGGTTCCAGATGCCGGAGACACGGTCGCGTACGGCCGGCATCCAGTCCCAGCCGGAGGCGGCCAGGTACGTGGGCGAGTTGCGGTTCATCATCGTGGCGCCGGCGTCCACGAAGGCCAGGCCCGCCTCGCTCTTGTCCGCGGGGCTGCCGGGGAAGGGCATCGGTGTGATCCGGACGGCCAGCGCCTGCTCGCCGCCGTCCGTCAGCAGGCGCGTCACGTCGTGGGCGGAGCGGGCGAAGGGGTACGTCAGCCCTCCCACCTGCTGCCCATTGAGCCAGATGTCGGCCTTGTGGTTGACGCCGTCGAACTCCAGCCAGACACGGCGCCCCGAGCCGGTGCGCAGGCCGCGCGGCAGGCGGAAACCGCGCCGGTACCACCACGCGTGGCGCGACAGGGCCTCCGGGATGCGGAGGTTGTTCATTCCCGAGACCGGGTCGGGCAGGTGACCCTGGTCCACCAGGGAACCGAGAACCGTACCCGGCACGGTCGCGGGCAGCCAGCGACTGGTGTCCACCGAGGGCAGGGACAGCTCGGCGCCCTCGGCGCCGGCCCAGTCATCCATCGTCAGGGTCCAGCCCGACTCCAGCGGGACCGTACCGTCGTCGGCGACCTTCAGCGCGGGTGCCTCGTGGTGGTGCGTGCCCCAGTCGGTCCACCCGGTGGCGGCGGGCCTGTGGCCCTTGGCCGTGCCGTACACCTCGAAGCCGTTGAGGCCCAGCGGGTTGGAGTTCGACCGCTTCGTCACGCTCATCCGCACCCAGCGTGCTGTGGAGGGACTGTCCAGCTCGATCTCCACCACCCCGCCGCCGCCGGAGGCGGTCCGGTACACCGTGGTCCATGCATGGCGGTCCCGGGACGTCTCGATGGTGAACTCCACCGCGCAGCTGGACAGGATCTCCTGGCCGGTTGTGCTGTCACGCGGATTGCCGCTGGTGGACGGGGTGAAAACGGGGTCGTCCTTGGTGGCTTCGAACGTCAGCCGTACCGAGTCGACCTCGCACTCGGACTGGAGGTCGATGGAGATCCACTGCGGGTCGCCGCCGGCGGCGCGCCACCCGCTGCCCTTCACGCCGGTGGAGTTGAGCCTGTCCACCACGAACTCGCCCGGTGTGGGGGCGTAGTCGACCGACGACACCTCGACCGGGCGGTACGCGGCGAGTTCGCCCCGGGAGCCGGTCGTGCGGCCGGTGGAGACTGCGGACCCGGCCGCATGGCTCGTGCCGGGGAGTGCGACCCCGAGCCCGAGGCTTGCGAGCAGCGTGGAGCCGGTCGTGACAACTGCTCTGCGGGAAGGGCGAGATGACTGGTTAGACATGAGTGACGTGATCCATTTCAGGCGAACCCCTCAAGAGCAGGCGGCCGGCACGGGCCCGCCTGACAACGTTGCCATAGGCTGTAATCCGGTGGGGGTTCTGTCAAGGGTCAGCGCGATGTCCGGTTCGTGGATCCTGGGAGACCGGCCCGATCGGCTCGGAGGCGCGGGCGATGGGGCACGGGATTCGCCGGCCGGTGCTGTCGCTGCTGGGTCGATTCGTTCGAGCTGGTCAGCCGCATCTGCGAGACGGGTCATCCGGGACATCTTGACGAACGTGTCCAGGCCTTGGCGGGTGCGCGCCGAGCACAAGAGGACGGGACGTCGGGTGGGCCCATATCGCGTTGCCGTGGGGCAGGGCGCTCCTCGAGAGTCCGTTTTTAAGTTAATTAGCAATTAATGTTGACAGGTTTTGGGTGTCCGGCCACAGTTTCCGCCGGGGCACCGACGCCCGGCGCGATCGCCGGGCGGGGTTGCCTCATGGACCCCAACTCTCGGGAGATTTCCTTGGCTTCGCATCGTGCAGGGATGGCGCGAGTGCGGCGTACCGCGGTTGTGCTCGGCGTCGTGGTGCTGGTCGGGTCGGCAGTTCCCGCGGCGCACGCCGCGGACGACCAGGGCGCGCCGCAGTACTACGACAGCGGCCTCGCCCCCACGCCGTACATGGGATGGAACACGTACTACGGGCTCGGTGCTCCGACGGAGGACCAGGTCAGAAAGGTCGCCGACCATCTGGTCGGCAGCGGGCTGCGCGACAGCGGCTACAACATCGTCTGGCTGGACGGCGGCTGGCAGGCGGACGAGCCGCGCGACGCGGCGACCGGGCGGCTCGTGGCCAACCCCACCCGTTTCCCCTCGGGGATTCCGGCGCTGGTGACCTACCTTCACCGGAGAGGCCTGAAGGCCGGTATCTACACCGATGCCGGCACCTACGACGGCGGCAAGAGCTGTGGGCTGGGCAGCCGCGGTCACTACGAGCAGGACGCCCGCCAGTTCGCCGGGTGGAAGGTCGACGCGATCAAGGTGGACTTCCTGTGCGGGGTCGGCGAAAAGCTCGATCCCGGCCCGGCGTTCAAGGAGTTCAGCGACGCCGTCGCCAAGTCCGGGCGGCGGATGCTGCTCAACCTGTGCAACCCGCTCACCGACGACTGGGGTCTGCCGCACACCCCCGAGCAGGACGCGCACAACGCCTTCGTCTACGGGCCGACGACCGCCGATTCCTGGCGCACCGGCACCGACATCGCCTGGGGCACTCCGACGGCGGGGGAGTGGCCCAACGTCCTGCGCAACATGGATGCCAACGCCTGGCACCCCGAGGCCCAGGGGCCGGGCCACTACAACGACCCCGACTACCTCATCCCCATGCGCAAGCTCGCGGAGGGCGGCTACGAGCTGTCGCAGGAGGAGTCCACCACGCAGTTCGTGATGTGGGCCGAGATGGCCTCGCCGCTGGTGCTGGGGAGCGACCCGCGCACCCTGCCGCAGTCCATGATCGACACCCTGCGCAACCCCGAGATCATCGCCGTGGACCAGGATCCGCTCGGCATTCAGGGCGTGCGCGTGGCGACCGACTCCGTCGGCGACGTGTACAGCAAGGTGCTGAAGGGCTCCGGCAAGCGCGCGGTCGTCCTGCTCAACCGCTCCGACCAGGCGCAGGACCGCACCGTGCGGTTCTCCGACGTCGGCCTGAACGGCCCGGTCGCGGTGCGCGACCTGCGGGCCCGTACGGCGCGGGGTACGCACACCGGCTCGTACACGGTGTCGGTGCCCGCACACGGCACCGCGTTCCTCAAGCTGACGGGCACGGACGATGCCCCCGGCACGCAGCTGCCCGGACGGTCGTCGGCGAGCCCGGCGCTGGTGCGCGACGGCGACCGGCTGACGGTCTTCACCCGCGGCACGGACGGCGCCCTGCGCGCGCAGACCGCGCCCGCCGGCGACTGGGCGAGGGCCGCGACCACCGATCTGGAGGGGCCGACGCACGGCCGCATCCTCGGCCAGCCTGCTGCATACGCATCGTCCGGCGGCCGGATCGATGTCTTCGTCCGCGGCACGGACGACACTGCCTACCGGCGGGTGTACGCCGACGGACTCTGGGGGCGCTGGCAGAGCCTGGGCGGGACACTGACGGACGCGCCGACCGCGGCCTTCGCCGCCCCGGACGACTGGACGCTGTTCGCGCGCGGCGCGGACGGCAGCGTCTGGTCGCGCGGCCCCGCTTCCGGCTGGACGTCGCTGGGGGCGCCGCAGGACCGGCCGTTCTCCGGGCGGCCGTCGGCCGTCATCGATGACGCCGGGCGGCTCCACGTGGCCGTGCGTACCGCTGACGACGCGGTGTGGTGGCGGACCAGGGACACCTTCGGGACCTGGTCGTCGTGGACCGCGCTGGGCGGCACGACCAGCGGCAGTCCGACACTGGTCGCCTCCGGCGGCACGGTGCACCTGTACGCGCGGGCCGGTGACTACACGCTCTGGCAGCGCAGTTGGACCGCTGCGGACGGCTGGGCCGGGTGGACCCCGCACAACGGCTTCGTGAGCGGTGCCTTCGACGGCGCGCTCGGTGCCGTCGCCGGGCCGGACGGCGGCGTACTGGCCGCATTCCGCGGGGTGGACAGCCGCGTCCACCAGAGCGAGCTCTGAGCTCCGCTTCCCCTGCTTCACCCTGCTTCACCCTGCTTCGCCCTGCTTCACCTGGTGTGCCTCCGGGCCGTACAAGGCCCAGGGGCACACCCTCCGAAGAATAAATTAGTAATTAATCTTGACGGCGCTCTGACCTCTGCGACAGGCTGTGTCTGCCGCACCCAGAGCCGGGCCGTCAGGGGGCCACAGCTCCATTCCGTGGGCACATAGGGAGTGCACAGATGACCGCCTTCAACGCCACCCGCCGCAAATTCCTCGTTGGAACAGGCGCAGTCGGCGCCGGCGCGCTGCTCAGCAGCTGCGTCACCGAGAGTCCGTCCGCCACCGGAGGAAAGTCCGGCGGCCCGGTGACCCTCCAGTCCAACCTCTCCTCCCCGCAGGCCAAATCGGCCATGAAGGCGATCGCCGCCGCATTCGACAAGCGCGGGGACGCCAAGGCACAGCTCAACACTGTCGCCTCGGAGACCTTCCGCACCCAGCTGCCGACCTACCTCACCTCGGCCACCCCGCCGGACGTCTACACCTGGTACCCCGGGTCGGTCGCAGAGTCGTACGCCAAGAAGGACCTCCTCCTCGACATCAGCGACATCTGGGAGAAGCCGGAGCTCGCCGGATACTCCGACGCGCTGAAGAAGCTGTGCACCTCGGCCTCCAGCGGCAAGAAGGTCTTCGTGCCCACAAGCTACTACTGGTGGGGCATGTTCTACCGGAAGTCCAACTTCGCCAAGTGGGGCGTCAAGGAGCCCAAGAGCTGGGACGAGTTCCTCGACCTGTGCGACAAGCTCAAGAGCAAGGGCGTCGCCCCGATCGGCCTCGGCGCCGGCGGCGACACCCCGTGGGTGGCCTCCGCCTGGTTCGACTACCTGAACATCCGCGTCAACGGCGCGACGTACCACCGCGAACTCCTCTCGGGCAAGCACAGCTTCGCAGACCCCGAGGTCCGCAAGGTCTTCGACCGCTGGGACGAGGCCCGTCCGTACTTCGACCCCAATGGCACGGCGATCCCCTTCCAGGACGCCACCACCGCGCTCCTTCAGGGCCGCACCGGCATGATGCTCATCGGCACCTTCTTCGCCGACGCCGCGCCGAAGGACGCCCTGGGCGACCTGGACTTCTTCCAGTTCCCCATCATCGACCCGAAGGTGCCGGTCGCCGAGGAGGCGCCCACCGACGGCTACTTCGCCAGCGCCCGTACCAAGCGGGCCGACGACGCCAAGGAGTTGCTGCGCTACCTGGCCACCGCCGAGGCGCAGGAGCTCTACCTCAAGAGTTCCTCGGGTACCACGCTGCCGACCCACCCCGACGCCAAGGACAGCGGCACGCCCCTGGTCCTCAAGGGCCGCAAGCTCATCGAGAGCGCCGCGGATCTCACCCAGTTCTTCAACCGCGACTCCAGCGACGCCCTCCAGCCGACCGCCGACACGGCACTGGTGCACTACCTGGCCAAGCCCAAGGAGATCGGTTCCATCCTCACCACCTGGCAGCGCAGCGCCCAGAAGATCTGGAGTCAGTGAACATGGCGCTGATCGGCTCCTCACGACGGCCGAGGGCCACCCGGGTACCCCCGGTGGTCCTGGCCTTCGTCCTCCTGCCGCTGCTCGCCGAGGCGTTCTGGGTCTTCTGGCCCGCCATACAGGGCTTCTACCTCTCGTTCACCTCGTGGGACGGCCTGTCGAATCCGACCTTCGTCGGATTCGACAACTTCACCGAGATGCTGAACGATCCGGTCTTCCGCACCGCCACCTGGAACACGGTGCTGTGGCTGGTGCTCTTCGGCGGGCTCTCCGCCGTCCTCGGACTCGGCGCCGCGCTGCTGCTCCAGCAGGACCGGCGCGGTGTCGGGTTCTACCGGGCGTCGCTGTTCCTGCCGGTGGTCTTCTCGCTGGTCGCCACCGCACTGGTCTGGCAGGCCATGTACCAGCCGGACGGCCTGATCAACAACGTGCTGGATTCCATCGGCCTCGGCAGCTGGAAGCACGCGTGGCTGGCCGACCAGGACACCGCGTTCTACGCGGTGATCGTGCCCGCGCTGTGGCGCCAGGTCGGTTACGTCATGGTGCTCTACATCGCCGGCCTCAAGGGGATCGACCCCGTCCTGTACGAAGCGGCCAAGGTCGACGGCGCGAGCCGCGTCCAGCAGTTCCGGCACATCACCCTGCCGCAGCTCAAGAGCGTCAACGCGGTTGTCCTGTCGGTCATCGTCATCGACTCGCTGCGCTCCTTCGACGTCGTGTGGGCGCTCACCCGCGGCGGCCCGTACCACTCCTCCGAACTGCTGAGCACCTACATGTTCTCCACTTCCTTCCAGTCGCTGCGGCTGGGCTACGGCTCCGCGCTCGCCGTCGTCATCTTCCTGCTGGCCTTCGGAGTCATCGCGAGCTACCTCGTGCGCGCCTTCCGGGAGGCCGACTGATGACCGCGACCCACGCCTCCGCACCCGTCAAGGACGAGGCCGGTCCGGCCCCCCTGCCGGTGCCGGCGGCGGGCCGGCCCGCCGGCCGCGGCCGCGTCTGGCGCACCGCCGGCTTCCATCTCTCCGCGGGCCTGCTGTCCGCGCTGTGGCTGCTGCCGATCGTCCTCGTCCTGGTCACCAGCACCCGCACCTTCGACGACATCGCCGCCCACGGGGTCGGCAGCTGGCCGCACTCCTTCACCCTCGACGGCTTCCGTCAGGCGTGGGTGGACGGCGGACAGCAGCGCGCCCTCATCAACAGCATGCTGGTCTCCATCCCCACCGTGCTGCTCTCGCTCGGCCTCGCCTCCCTGGCGGCGTTCGCGCTCAGCCGCTACGACCTGCCCTTCCGGCGCGGCCTGCTGCTCCTCATGCTCGGCGGCAACCTGCTGCCCCCGCAGATCCTGATCATCCCCGTCTCCAAACTCACCGAGCAGCTCGGCATCTACGACCAGCTGTACGCGCTGATCGGGGTGCAGGTCGGCTTCGGCGTCGGCTTCTACGTCTTCGTCCTGCACGGCTTCATGCGGGCGATCCCCGGCGAGATCCAGCAGGCCGCGGTCATCGACGGCGCGAGCCCCTGGCAGATCTACTGGCGGATCATCCTCCCGCTGGCCCGCCCGGCGCTCGCCGCGCTGAGCGCCCTGTCGTTCACCTGGATCTTCAACGACCTGCTGTGGGCGATCACCGTGCTCCGCACGGACACCCAGATGCCCATCACCGCCTCTCTCATCGGGCTGCAGGGCCAGTACGTGTCCATGTGGAACGTCATCGCCGCCGGATCGGTGATCGCCGCCGCCCCGACGGTGGCCGTCTTCCTCAGCTTTCAGCGCCACTTCGTGGCCGGACTCAACCTGGGGGCCGTCAAGTGACCGGGCACAAGCGGTGGCTGCTGCGCACCGACACGACCACCTATGCCGTCACCCTCGGCGGGTACGGCCGCTGGGCCGAACTCGCCGCGTGGGGACCACACGGGGCGGAACAGGGCCCGTCGCCGATGGACTGGTCGCGGCGCACTCACTTCATCACCCCCGCCGACGCGGCGCCCGCCGAGTACATCCCGTACGGGATGCGGCCGTTCACCGGCGCCGACCTGATCGCAAAGCTCCCCGGCGGCGACCGCGGCACCTGGTGGCGGTTCACCGGCGCCACCGCGGTCGGCGACCGCGCGCTGCGCCTGGACTTCGACGACGAGGTCCTCGGCCTGCGTACGACACTGTGCTACGAGATCCTCCCGGGCACCGACGTCATCCTGCGCTGGACCGAGCTGACCTGCACCGGCGGGAGCGAGCTGCGCCTGGAGCGCTTCGACTCCGCCGCCGTCAACGTGCCCGTCCAGGGCGGTGCCCGGCTGACCTACCTGGCCGGCCAGTGGTCGCAGGAGTTCCAGCTGAAGCACCTGGAGCTGGAGCGCGGACGCTTCGAGATGGAGAGCACCCAGGGCTCGGCCGGTCACGCATACGCCCCCTGGCTCGCGGTCCAGGACGCCGCCGTACCGGCCGAGGGTGACACCCCCACCTACGGCATCGCCCTGGAGTGGTCCGGGAACTGGCGGATCAGCGCCGACGCCGAGCCCGGCGGTTCCGTACGGGTCCGCGCCGGCCGGGTGCCGCACGAGGGCGCCGTCCGCCTCGCTCCCGGCGCCACCCTCACCACGCCCCGGCTGGCCTGCGCCTTCAGTCCGGACGGCCTCGACGGGCTGGCCCGGGTGTGGCACCGCTACGAGCGGCGGCTCACCGGCGACCGCATGTACCGGCCCCGCAAGGTGCTCTACAACTCCTGGGAGGCGACCGGCTTCGACGTCGACGCCGCGGGGCAGCTGGAGCTCGCCAAGGCCGCGGCGGAGCTGGGCGCCGAACTGTTCGTCGTCGACGACGGCTGGTTCACCGGACGCCACGACGACACGGGTGGCCTCGGCGACTGGGAGCCGGACTCCGCCGAGTTCCCCGGCGGTTTCGACCGGTTCGTCGACGAGGTCCGCGCGCTCGGCATGGACTTCGGGCTGTGGGTCGAACCCGAGGGCATCAGCCCCCGCTCCAAGCTCTACGCCGAGCACCCCGACTGGGTCTACCGTCTCGACGGCCGCCCCGCCACGCTCGTACGCAACCAGCTGCTGCTCGATCTCGGCCGCGCGGACGTCCAGGACTTCGTCATCGGCACCCTCGACCGGCTGCTGGGCGCCCACGCCATCAGCTACCTGAAGTGGGACATGAACCGGCCGCCCACCGAGCGCGGCCGCCCCGGCGGCCCGGCGGGCACCGACCCGGAACACCTTGATCTGGACGCCGCCCATGTCGCCGGCTACCTGCGGGTCCTGGACCACCTACGCACCGCCCACCCCCACGTCACCGTGGAGGGCTGCGCGGGCGGCGGCGCCCGCGTCGAGCACGCCACCGTCGCCCGCACCGACGTCGTGTGGCCCAGCGACAACACCGCGCCGCTGGACCGGCTACGCATCCAGTACGGCTACCTTCACGCCCACGCCCCGCACACCATGAGCTCCTGGGTCACCGACGCCCGCGGCGTGTTCGACCCCCGGCCCCGCTCGCTCGCCTTCCGGTTCGTCAACTCCCTCGCCGGCGTGCTGGGCATCGGTGCCGACATCCGCGAGTGGACTCCGGAGCAGTGTGCCGAGGCAGCCGAGTGGATCGCCCGCTACAAGGACGTCCGCGACGTCGTCCACCACGGCGAGGTCCACCTGCTCGGCAGTCCGGCCGACCCCACCTGCGGCATCCAGTACGAGGAACCCGGCGGCGGACGCCTGGTGGTGACGGCCTGGAGCACCGGCGCCCTGGACGGCGCGCCCCTGGTCCCCGGCAGGGCCGCCCGGCTGCGGCTGCGCGGTGTGTCGCCGGACGCGGTCTACACGGACCAGGACTCCGGCACCCGCTACAGCGGCGTTCATCTGCTGCACTCGGGACTGCCGTTCGCCTGGACCGCCGGGCACGATGCGGAACTGGTGGTCCTGGCCCAGCAGTGACGACAGCGACAGAATCTGCACTCCCACCACCACCCTCGCGACAGGAGACGACCCGCCTCATGAACCCAGTGGCCCGCTTCACCAACCGCGTCGCCGTCGTCACCGGCGCCGCCTCGGGCATCGGGGCGGCCACCGCGGCACGCCTCGCCGCCGAGGGCGCGGCCGTCGTCCTCGCCGACATCGACGCCGAACGCGGCGAGGACACGACGGCGCGGCTCCGCAAGGACGGCGCGAAGGCCGTCTTCGTCGCCACCGATGTCGCGCGGGAGGCGGACTGGCAGCGGGTGATGGACGCCGCCCGCACCTTCGGCCCCGTCAACGTCTTGGTCGGTAACGCCTATACGGTGCAGGTGCTGCCCGCCCACGAGATGACGCTCGCCTCCTGGGAACGGCAGTTGTCGGTCAACCTCACCGGAGCCTTCCTCGGCTTCAAGGCGGCGTTGCCCGATCTGCGCGACCACCGGGGGGCCGTGGTGCTCACCTCCTCCGTTCACGCCCACCGCGGCATCCCCGGCCACCCGGCGTACGCGGCGAGCAAAGGCGCACTGCTCTCGCTGTGCGGACAGCTCGCGGTCGAGTACGGCCCGCAGATACGGGTCAACGCCGTGCTGCCAGGGCCCATCCTCACCGCCGCGTGGGACAGGGTGCCGGAGCGCGACCGCGAGCTGAGCGTCGCCGAGACCGCGGCCCGCCGCTTCGGCACCCCCGAGGAGGTCGCCGCAGCCGTGGCCTTCCTCGCTGCCGACGAAGCCTCGTACATCACCGGATCGAGCCTGCTCGTGGACGGCGGCTGGAGCGTTGTCAAAGCCTCCGCCTGACGGGCCCGGCCGGCCCGCCACCCCAGCTCCCGACCGACCAGCAAGAAAGGCAATCACATGACGCCATACGCGCGCCGCGGAGTGCACGGCCAGACCGTGGAGACCCTCGCCCGCCGGGTGCTCAGCGGCGAGATCTCCGAGGGAGCGACGCTCGACATGGCGGCCCTGCAGAGCGAGCTGGACGTCAGCCTGACCGCCCTGCGCGAATCGCTGAAGGTCCTCGCGGCCAAGGGCATGGTCGACGCCCGCCAGAAGCGCGGCACCTTCGTGCGGCCGCGCGCCGACTGGAATCTGCTCGACGCCGATGTCCTGCGGTGGCAGTTCTCCGAGAGCAACGGCACCGGCGCCGACCTCGCGCTGCTGCGCAACCTCGGAGAGGTCCGCGGCATCATCGAACCCGCCGCGGTGCGGCTGGCCGCGGTCCGCCGTACCGACGCCGACCTCGAAGGGCTGGAGGCGGCGCTGGCCGCCATGGGCGAGGAGGGCAGCGCGAGCCACGCCGTCGAGTCCGACCTCGCCTTCCACCGGGCGCTGCTCGCGGCCACCCACAACGAACTGCTGGAACGCATGGAGATGGTCATCGAGTCGGGCCTGGCCCAGCGCGACCAGATCGTGCACAGCGCCCCGCACACTGAGGACCCCGTGCCCAGCCACCGGGCCGTCCTCGACGCTGTACGGGACCGGGATCCGGACGCCGCCGAGCACGCCATGCGCGCCCTGCTCGACCAGGCGATGCGCGACCTGGACAAGGTCAGCGGCCCGCACGGGGCCGAGAGCGCGGACGGCTCCGCCGAGGCGAAGGACGGCCAGGCAAAGTGAAGATCGTGCGTGTCGAGACCTTCCTCATCCCGCCCCGCTGGCTGTTCTGCCGGATCGAGACCGACGAGGGTGTGGTCGGCTGGGGCGAACCGGTGGTCGAGGGCCGGGCCGAGGTGGTGCAAACCGCCGTCGAGGTCCTGGCCGAATACCTCGTCGGCCAGGATCCGCTGCGTATCCAGGACCACTGGCAGGTGCTGAGCAAGGGCGGCTTCTACCGCGGCGGGCCCGTGCTCTCCAGCGCCGTGGCCGGCCTCGACCAGGCCCTGTGGGACATCGCCGGCCGAACCCTGGGCGTTCCGGTGCACACCCTGCTCGGCGGGCCCGTCCGCGACACGGTCCGGGTGTACGCCTGGGTGGGCGGCGACGAACCCGCTCGGCTCAAGGACGAGATAACCGCCCAGGTCGAGGCAGGCTTCACCGCCGTCAAGATGAACGCCGCCGGGCGCACCCCGCCGCTCACCACCCCCGCCGAGACGGCCGCGGTCGTCGAGCGGGTGGCGGCGGCCCGCGAGGCACTCGGCCCGCACCGGGACGTCGCCGTCGACTTCCACGGCCGGTTCAGCGCCGCCAACGCACGCCGTGTCCTGCACGAGATCGCGCCGCTGCACCCGTTGTTCGTCGAGGAACCCGTCCTGCCCGACCAGGCGCACCTGCTCGCGGGCCTGGTCGCCGCGTCGTCCGTCCCGCTCGCCACGGGTGAAAGGCTCTACGGACGCGCCGAATTCCTGCCTGCCCTGAGCGCGGGCATCGCCGTGGCCCAGCCGGATCTGTCGCACGCCGGCGGGATATCCGAGGTCACCCGGATCGCCTCGCTCGCCGAGACCTTCGGGGCCCACCTGGCACCGCACTGCCCGCTCGGGCCCATCGCGCTGGCCGCCAGCCTCCAAGTCGCCTTCGCCACGCCCAACTTCCTGATCCAGGAGCAGAGCCGCGGCATCCACTACAACAAGGACGCGGACCTGCTGTCCTACGTCGTCGACACCGAGCCCTTCCGCTTCGTCGACGGCCAGGCGCACCGCACCGAACTGCCGGGCCTCGGCATCACCGTCGACGAGGACGCCGTCCGCGCGGCCGACCGCGCGGGCCATGCCTGGCGCAACCCCGTGTGGCGACACCCCGACGGCTCCTTCGCCGAATGGTGAGCGCCACCCGGCACCCGGTGTCCGTCGCCACCGACCCCGGGCACGGCGGACGCTGGACCTCGCTGACGGCCGGCGGCCGCGAATGGCTCTGGCACCGCGACGAGCCGCGCCGCTCCCGGGTCGTGCGCGGTGACGTGTTCGCCGACGCCGGAGGGCTGGAGGAGTGCGTGCCCACGGTACGCGGGCTCCCCGACCACGGGGACGCCTGGTCGCGGCCGTGGCGGCGGGACAGGGACCGCGACGTCGTGGAGTGCCCCGAGTTCCGGCTGACCCGCCGTCTCGGTACGGACGCGGGGGCGGCCATCGTCGACTACACGCTCACCGCCGAGCCGGGCTACCGCTTCATCTGGGCCGCGCACGCCCTGCTGGACCTGTCCCCGGCCGCCCGGATCGGCGTCGAGGGCCCCGCCGTGACCCGGCTGTACCCGGGCGAGGGCGCGCGCTGGGTCACCGGGACCTGGCCGCGCGTCGACGGGATCCCGCTCGACCGGTTCGGACCGGACGACGGGACCGCCGTCGGCGCCGTCGTCCTCGCCCCGGACGTATCCGTGCACGACGGCACGGACACACTCCACCTGTCCGTCGACGCCCCCGGCCAGCCGGTTTCCGTCGCCCTGTGGCGCAACCTCGGTGGCTTTCCCCAGGGCGCGCCGTACCGCTCGGTCGGCGTCGAGCCCATGCTCGGCCGCGTCTTCGACCGTACGGCGGCGGCCGACGGCGACACGGCCGTCGTGCCCGCGTCCGGCGAAGTCACCTGGCGGCTCACGATCACCGCGAACCGCCGCCCCTGAACCCCCAGCAACAGAAGGGATGTCCGATGGACCTGCTCACCGCGCTGCGCGCGCACCGGCTGCTCGCCATCGTCCGCGGCAGCGACCCGGACGCCGCACTCAAGACCGTCCTCACTCTCGTGGAGGAGGGCATCACACTCGTCGAGGTGTCCCTCAGCGGGCGCGACGCCCTCGACGTCATCGCCCGGGCCCGCGCCGCGCTCGGCCCGGACGCCACCCTCGGCGCGGGCACCGTCCTCACCGCCGACGACGCGCGGGCCGCCCACCGGGCCGGAGCCGCGTTCCTCGTCACCCCGGCGGTCAGCGACGGCATCGCCACCGGTAGGGAGCTCGGACTTCCGGTGCTCGCGGGCGTGATGACACCGACCGACATCCTCCAGGCGCTGCGCCTCGGCGCCGACGCCCTCAAGGTTTTCCCTGCCGGAAGCGCCGGCGGCCCCGGATATCTGAGGGACCTGCGCGGCCCCTTCCCCGACCTGGCCTTTGTGCCCGTCGGGGGAGTGGACTCCCGGGCCGCCACCGACTATCTGCGGAGCGGGGCCACGGCGGTCGGCGTCGGCTCGCCCCTGATCGCGGACGCGGCCGACGGAGGCAGCCTCACCGCACTTCGCGCGCGCGCACGGGAGTTCCTGGACGTCGTCCGCCCGGAGCCCCGCCCGTGACCACGCCCACGGTCCACGCGATCGACCGCCTCGAACTCGGCGAGGGCATCCGGTGGACGGGCGGCCGCGCGGTCCTGACCGACATCCTCACCGGGCGGTTGCTGGCCGCCCCCGACGACCCCGCCGCACCGCTCGGACTGATCACCCAACTGCCTTTTCCACTGGGTGCGGTGGCCCCGGTCGAGGGCGGTCCCGGCCACTGGATCGCGGCGGCGGGTACCGGCATCTGCCGTATCGACGACGCCGGACGCGTCGACTGGATCGCACGCCCCGAGGACGATGCACCGGTGCCGATGCGGATGAACGACGGCGTCGCCGACCCGCACGGCCGCTTCTGGGCCGGCAGCATGGCCTACGAGGCGACCGAGGACGCGGGCTCGCTCTACCGCGTGGACCGCGACGGCCGCGTCACCCGCGTGCTGCAGGACATCACGGTCCCGAACGGCCCGGCCTTCACCGCCGACGGCACCGTCATGTATCTCGCCGACAGCGCCCGCGGTGTCATCCGGCGCTACTCCGTCGACCCCGCCACCGGCGACCTGGGCGAGCCCGGCCCCTTCGTCACCCTCGACTCCGGCAGCCCCGACGGCATGACGGCCGACGCCGAAGGCGGACTGTGGACCGCCGTCTGGGGCACCGGACAGGTCCACCGGTACCGTCCCGACGGCAGCCTCGACCGGATCGTGGAACTGCCCGCCGTCCAGCCCGCCGGACTCTGCCTCGGCGGCCCCGACGGCCGTACCCTCCTCGTCACCAGCGCCCGCATAGGCCTGCCCGATCCGGGCCCGCTCGACGGCGCCGTCTTCGCTTCGCGCGTGGACATACCTGGGGCGCCTGCCGCGCCGTACCGCCCGATGGGCGCCGCGGACACCGCGGTCTTCGCCGACACACGCTAGGAAAACGATCATGAGCACCCCCCGGCTGCTGCGCCCCGGCCCCGTGGTCTGCGTCGGCGAGACCATGGCCGCCCTTGCCCCCGAACCCCTGGGCCCGCTCGATGCCGCGGACCTCCTCCGGGTCGACATCGCGGGCGCCGAGTCGAACGTCGCCCTGTACCTCGCCGACCACGGCATCCCCGCCCGATGGGTGTCCGCGCTCGGCGACGATCCCTTCGGCCGGCGTGTCCGCGAACGGGTCGCCGCGGGCGGCGTCGACATCAGCGGCGTCCGCACCGACCCCGACCGGCCCACCGGACTGCTCCTGAAGGACCCCGGCAGGAACGGCACCCGCGTCCACTACCACCGCCGCGGATCCGCCGCCTCGGCCCTCACCCCCGAACTCCTCGACGACCCCGCCGTGGCGGACGCCGCGCTCGTCCACCTCAGCGGCATCACCCCCGCCCTGTCCTCCGGATGCCATGCGCTCGTCGAGCGGGCACTGCGCCCCGACCGCCCCTATTCCGTCAGCTTCGACGTCAACCACCGCCCCGCCCTCTGGACCGGCCGGTCCGCCGCCGAGGTTCTGCGGCCGCTCGCGGACCGGGCCGACATCGTGCTCGTCGGCCTCGACGAGGCCCAGGACCTGTGGGGAGACGCGCTCACCGACGCCCGCGCGGTCCGCGACCTCCTCCCCGGCCCCCGCATCCTCGTCGTCAAGGACGGGGCCCGCGAGGCCACTGCCTTCGTCGGTCCGGACGCCCACCGCGTGTCCGCCCTGACTGTCCGCGTGGCCGAGCCGGTCGGTGCCGGCGACGCCTTCGCTGCCGGATTCCTCAGCGGTCTGCTGCGGCAGCTGCCCGTGGAGCGTTCCCTGCGCCTAGGCCATCTGACCGCGGCCTCGGCCCTCCTGGTCGCCGCCGATCACGGCCCCCTGCCGGCCCCCGCCGTCATCGCCGCGCTGCTCGACGCCGACCAGGAGACGTGGCGCGCCGCCACCATCGGCTCTCCGCTTCGCTGAGCAGCGGATCCGGGAGCCCCACTCATCGAGCGTGGTCAGCCATGACGTCACGGCACTCCGGCCACCCGGCTGAGCGCCGAAGCAGCGGTTGGGGGACTCTTTCCTGCCGGTGGCCCAGCCGTTGAGCTGGTGTCACCAGGTGGGGCCCAGGTGGAGGAGGCGGTCGCGTACCTGAGTGACGTGTGGGTTGTCGGGGGTTCCGGGGCGTTGCACCAGGTACGCGGTGTTGATGGGCGGGTCCTCGGTCTCGTGGAGCGCAACGAGTGCGCCGGACGCCAGTTCGTCGCGGCAGAGGTAGCGGGGGAGGACCGTGAACCCGGCGCCGGCGGTGACCGTGGAGAGGACGCCGCGCAGGTCCGGGACCGTGACGGCGGCCCTGCAGTTCAGGCGCCGGCCGAAGACGTGCCGCCAGTAGCGGCGGGCGATCGGCAGGTCCTCCGCGTACGTGACGAGGGGGACGGTGTGCAGGACGCCGGGGCCCTCGGTGGTCACCCGGCCGCTCAGGCGCTCGGCCCACGCGGGTGCGGCGACGAGGACGAACTCCTCGTCGGCCAGCGGCACGGCCGCCAGAGTCCGGCCGCGCGGGCGGCTGGTGGCGATGACGAGGTCGTGGCGGCCGGCCCTCAGTTCGTCGAGCAGGGCGTCGGTGAGGCCCGTCGTGACGCGTAGGTGGACCCCCTCCGCCACCAGCGGTGCCAGGGCGGGGAGGACGCGGGTGCACAGGAATTCGGCGGGGCCGGCCAGGTGTACGGGGGCGGCGGGTCCGGACTCCGCGGGGGTGTGTCCGGCGGCCGCCATCAGGGAATCGAGCGGTCCCGCGACGCGGGCCGCCAGATCATGGGCGAACGCCGTCGGGGCGACGCCCCTCGGCAGCCGCTCGAAGAGCTCCCGGCCCGACTGGCGTTCGAGCGCGCGGACCTGAGTGGTCACCGTGGGCTGGGAAATGCCGAGCAACTGCCCGGCGGCGGTGAAGGAACCGGAGCGGTACACGGCGAGGAACGTGCGCACGAGGTTCAGATCCAGCGCGGAAGCCTGTGTCGTGTGCGGCGACGGTGCGGCTTCCAATCCATCGGAATCCGTATGCCTCAAGGCATGGAGTCTATCTTGTGGCTATGGATGAGCAGGGCCGCGACCGGATGCTTGGTCCGGTGGCGGCCCCGCGTCCTCCGGCGCGGAAGGTGGCCGGCCGTTCGGGAACGGAGTCGGCGACGGCCTTGGCCACCTGGAGCTCGAACGGGGGATGTACGACTCGCCGGCGGAACGGGTCAGCGGACCACCACGGTCGCGCCGAGCAGCCCGGCTGTGAGCGCGCCGGATGCGGGGCCCAGGAGGCGCCGGGCGTCGGGCATGTTCTCCATTCCGATAACCAGGGCGATCGCGATGTCGGCGGCCTCGGCGGGGTCCACGCCCTCGGCGGTGCCGGTCTCGGTGAACAGGCCGATGAGGAGGCGCCTCAGGGCCGCGGTGAAGGCGGTGCAGACGCCGCCGAACAACCGGGCTTCGGCGTCGAGGAGTTCGGCGGTGTGGGGGGACGCGGTGCTGAGTTCGAGGACAAGGTCGAGCTTGACGGCCAGGACGCCCCGGATTCGTTCGGTATACGGGGCGTCCTGGTCCGCGGCCGCCTGCCGGGCCCGGACGAGCACCTCGTCGTGGAGGCGTCCGGCGAGCTGCCGGAAGGCGTCGTCCTTGCTGCGGACGTACTGGTAGACCGCTGACCGGGACATGCCCATGGTGGTGGCGATGTCGTCCATCGTGGTGCGCCGTACGCCGTACCGGGTGAGGCAGTCGTAGGTGGCGTCGAGGACCTCGTCGAGCCGGTCGGTGGCCATGGGTCAGGCCAGCTTCTTGAGGACCTCGACCGCGAGCGGGGCGGAGGAGGACGGGTTCTGACCGGTGACCAGGTTGCGGTCGACGACGACGTTCGGGACCCACGGTTCGCCGGCCTGGACCTCGACGCCCGCCTCGACGAGACGGGTCTCGAGCAGCCACTTCGCCCTGTCGGCGAGACCGGCCTGGGTCTCCTCGGCGTTCGTGAACGCTGCCACCTTGTAGCCGGCGAAAGCGTTGGAACCGTCCTCCTTCTCGGCGGCAAGGAGCGCGGCCGGGGCGTGGCAGACGACTGCGAGCGGCTTGCCGGACGCGAGGGAGTCGATGAGGATCCGGCCGGAGGTCGGGTTGACGGCGAGGTCCTCCATGGGGCCGTGGCCGCCGGGGTAGAAAACGGCTGCGTAGTCGTCAAGGTTCACGTCCGCCAGCGTGATCGGGTGCTGGAGCTCGGTGATCGAGGCGAGCGCGGCGGCGACCTTGTCGGCACCCTCCTGCCCTCCATTGACCTCGGGCCCCAGGCTGCCCTTGTCCACGGTCGGGACGACGCCGCCGGGCGTGGCGACAACGATCTCGTGGCCCGCGGCCTTGAACGCCTCGTAGGGGGCGACGGCCTCTTCGGCCCAGAAACCGGTGGGGTGCTTCGTACCGTCGGCCAGCGTCCAGTAGTCGACGCCGGTCATCACGAAAAGAATCTTCGACATGGGGGTGTGCTCCTGGGGGAATATGCGGCCCTGCCGGGCCCGGGGGATCCTGTGGCTCGCACGCCGACGCTCTGTGGTTCCTGACGCTTTGGACCCAGATCGTCAGCGCGGTGACGACTCGAAGGTAGGCCGCTTGTTCATTGGTTTCCAATGAGGAAACCCACACCTCGTATTGGGTTTCCAATGGGTACTGGGAAGTGGCGCACGCCGACCTGTCCTGACCGCGGGCCGCCACAGACCGTGCCGTACCGTACGCCGAGCCCCGGCTCCCGGAGTACGCCACGCATGTGCGTGTCCGGGAGACGGCTGAGCTCAGCCCTGCGTCACGTCGCCCGTGTGGCGCACTCGCCTGTCATCGTCACCTGTCGGCGTCGCGACGGGATGTCCGTGCCGCGAGAACATGCAACGCGGTCTCGGACCATCGAATGGTCTCCTGCTCAAAGGCGATGCCGCGCAACAGGGTGAGATAGGGGCCCACGCGCTCGGCGTCGGCGAAGAATTCGTCCTCGTGCCGCCCGTTGAGGAGACGGTCCCGCAGCCGCTCGTACCTGGTCAGTTTCCCCGCAGCCAGGTGCAGCCGCTCGGTGATCGCCGCGCGGACCGCGTCCGCTTCACCCAGGTCGACGCACTGGACTTTCACCATCAGTTCGTCCCTGATGGCCGTCGGCCTGCTCGGAGGTGTGGCGCTGTACACGGTCAGTGCCGTGAGCCCGGCCTCGGTGAGGGAGAAGACGCGCTTGTTGGGCCGCCGCACCTGTTCGACCACGCGGGCCGTGATGAGCCCATCGCTCTCCATCCGGTCCAGCTCCCTGTAGAGCTGCTGCGGGGTGGACGCCCAGAAGTTGGCGACCGAGGCGTCGAAGCCCTTGGCGAGGTCGTAGCCGGAGGACTCGCCCTCCAGGAGAGCGGCCATCACTGCGTGTCGCAAGCCCATGGCCAGAAGCTACCACTTTGTTGGCTAGTCAATTCTTTGACCTTTGCCCCTGCTCGCGCGGGTTTGCCGGCGGGTGGCTCTCGCCGCGGTCATGGACGTCGGGAATCCAAGGGCTTACTATCCAACGCACCTATTCACTTTGTTGGGTAAGAGAGGTCGGTTCATGCATCCCTTCCGCAAGGCGGTCGAGGACCGCGACGAAGAGGCCGTGGCGGCGTTGCTGGCCGAGAACGTCGTCTTCACCAGCCCGGTCGCTTTCAAGCCCTACGCGGGCAAGGCGATCACCGCCGCGATCCTGCGCGGCGTTCTGCGCGTCTTCGAGGATTTCGTCTACGTCCGGGAGATCGCGAACCCGGACGGCCGTGACCACGCCCTGGTCTTCACGGCAAGCGTGAACGGCAAGCAGATCCAGGGCTGCGACTTCCTCCACTTCGACGAGAACGGGAAGATCGACGACTTCACCGTGATGGTCCGCCCGCTCTCCGCCGCACAGGCGCTGGCCGAAGCCATGGGCGCGCAGTTCGACCGGATCGCTGCCGAGTCGGTCGGATCGTGAGTGACCTCGACGCCGTCGTGATCGGCGCCGGCAACTCCGAACGGACCGCCGCGGCCACCCACCTCGGCGCCGGTCAGGGCGATCCGGTCGCTGCGCAGGCCTCCGATGACGCGGTGCACCGACCCGGCCTTCGAGGACCGCTTCCGCGCTGCCGTGGTCAGCCGGCAGCCCGTGTCCTTCACCGCCATGGTCCCGCCGAACCGCTGCCTCGCTGATCGCCGGGAACGCGGGCACGGCGTGCCAGAGCCTTGCCACTGGCACCTCGCTTGCGACCGTGACGGGGCCGAGTGCAGCAGTCCCCGACGCCGGGGCCGGCGACGGTAGCCCCGGCGTGGGCGCCGAGGTCGAGGTCGAGGTCGACGAGCATGCGGGCCTTGCCGCGGTAGCCGTCGGCGTACAGGTGTGCGCCCGGGACGCGCGCGAGGTCATCGTCCACCCGGCGCCCGGTCCGTTCCGCCTCGCGGGTGTTCAGGCCGACGGAGGCAACTTCGGGGTGGGTCAAGACGACCTGGGGTACGGCCGTGGTGTCGGCGGTGGCGGTGTGTGCGCCCTACGGGGTGTCGTCGAACGGTTCGCGGTTGGGGCGGGCGCCGATGATGGTGGCGGCGATCCGGGCCTGGTACGTGCCCTGGTGGGTCATCAGGGCCCGCTGGTTGACGTCGCCGACGGCGTAGAGCCAGCTATCGGCAAGTCGGTCACGCGGCTGGTGTCGTCCACGGTCAGCCAGACGCCCGGGCTGAGGCCGATGGTCTCCAGGCCGAGGTCTGCGGTCCTGAGGGTGCGGCCGGTGGTGAACAGGATCTCGCCCGCGGTCAGTTGCCCGCCGTCTGCCAGGGTGATGCGCAACTCGCCGTTCCCGCGGGATGCCACGGAGGTTTGGAAGCGGATGCCGACGCCGTACCGAGCTCCTTCAACTCCGCATGCGCCAGGCCGATCCCCTTCGCGATCGCGGCCAAGGCCGCAGGCGGCGAAGATCAGAACCCCGCCGGCTGCTCACCGAGTGCCTGAACCTGATTACCGAGCCGGTGATCGACGCCGTGATGGACGGCGAACCAGCCGCCCTGGCCCGGCTCCGGGCCGCCGAGCAGGCCCTGCGCGCCCAACACGAGGACCGCCCCCGGGCCGATGCGCCGTTCGAGCGTCGCAGGGTGGGAGGGAGCGGGGCGGGGGTCTGTCAGGGTTCCTTCAGGGAGAGGTAGTCGGCCAGGAGGGAGGCCGCGTTCAGCATGGCCAGGCCGCGTGCGGTGACGCGCTGGCGCCAGTTGTCGAGGGCCGCCTCCAGCGCCTGTGTGTCCCCGCCCGCCCGGACCTGCTGGACCACGGTGGCGATCAGTTCGAGCGGGTAGCGGCCGCGCCGCAGGAAGTGCGCGAGTTCCGCGTCGCGGATGTCGTCGGCGTCGTACATGCGGTGGCCCGAGTCCGGCCGGCGGTCCGGGGCCAGGACGCCCGCCTCCTCCCACTTGCGGATGGTCGCCACGCTGACGTTGAGGCGGTGGGCCAGCTCCCCGATGCTGAAGGGCTGGGTGTGCCTCGGGGCGCGCCACGCGTCGTGCGAACGCTTCGTCAGGTGGGCCAGCACCTCGGCGACCGCGTCCAGGGTGCCCCGGTCCCGCAGGAGTTCGGCGTGGCTCCGGTCGATGGCGGCCATCGCGTAGTCCAGCCGACCCTCGGTGACGGCCCGCATGATCGTGCCGCCCTCGGCGTATCCGTGCGCCGGGACGAGGGCCCGGTACGCCCGCAGGGCCGCGGAGTGCCGCTCGGTGTATCGCCGGTATCCGGTGGGCGTGCGCTCGGCCGGCGGCAGGAAGCCGTCGCGCTCGTAGTTGCGCACAGTCTGCGGAGAGATGCCGTGTTCCTGGGCGAGATCGGACGGTCGGAAATATGCCATGTTTGAAACTATATGGCTCAGGAGGCTCGCGTCAGCGGGAAAAGGTTCAACCGGTTGTTCAGGTGTAGCTTCCATGCCCAAGGTAGCCCGGAGATTCGTCGGATCCTTGGAAAGGAACCACTGGACATGCCAACAGCCATCGAAGTAGCTGGCCTGTGCAAGAGATTCGGCTCGGTGACCGCCCTCGACAACCTCGAACTCACCGTGCCGGAGGGCACCGTGCACGGCCTGCTCGGCCCCAACGGCGCGGGCAAGACGACCGCCGTGCGCGTCCTGAGCACCCTGCTCAGGCCGGACGAGGGGAAGGCCGAGGTCTTCGGGCTCGACGTGCGCAGCAACCCCCTGTCGGTGCGCTCCATCATCGGTCTGACGGGTCAGTACACCGCGGTCGACGACATGCTGACCGGGTGGGAGAACCTGTGCATGATCGGCAGGCTGTTCCGCATCTCCACGGCGGACACCAAGGCCCGGGCGGGCGAACTGCTGGAGCGCTTCGACCTGATGGAGGCCGCCGACCGGCTGGCGAAGACCTACTCCGGCGGCATGCGCCGCCGGCTCGACATCGCCGCCGGGCTCATGGGCCGCCCCCAGCTCATCTTCCTCGACGAGCCCACCACCGCCCTCGACCCGCGCAGCCGCATGGACGTGTGGCGGATCGTCGGCGAGCTGGTGGCCGACGGCACCACCGTCCTCCTCACCACGCAGTACCTGGAGGAGGCCGACCACCTCGCCGACTCGCTCTCCGTGATCGACAACGGCAGGGTCATCGCCAGCGGCACGCCGGACCAGCTCAAGGCCGAGGTCGGCCAGACGTGGGCCGACGTGACCCTCATCGACGTCGACGCCGTCGACAGGACCATCCAGATCCTGCGCGGGCGGCTCGGCACCCAGCCGGTCGGCGACCCGGAGGCGATGCAGGTGCACGCCCCGCTGCCCGACGGCATGACGCTGAACGAGCTGCTCAACCCACTGCGGGACGCCGGAATCGCGATCGCCGACGTCGCCGTGCGCCGGCCGACGCTCGACGACGTGTTCCTCGCCCTCACCGGACAGACCGCGACTGCACGCGCCACCGAGAACACCGGCACCGACAAGAAGGGCGGCAAGCACTGATGGCCACCACGTCCCTGGACTCACGTCTCGACGTCGTCGCCACCCGGCAGCGCAACGGCCTGTCGTGGTGGCTGTCCGACGCCTGGCAGATGGCACTGCGCAACTTCCGGCACCTGCTGCGCAGCCCCGAGCTGGTGATGTTCTCCCTGGTCCAGCCCATCATGTTCATCCTGCTGTTCGCCTACGTCTTCGGCGGGGCGATCAACGTCGAGGGCGGGAACTACCCGCAGTTCCTGCTGCCCGGCATCCTGGTGCAGATGGTCCTGTTCGGCTCGGTCGCCGGCACCACGATCGGGGTCTCCACCGACATGAGCCGCGGACTGATGGACCGGTTCCGCTCGATGCCGATGAGCCGTTCCTCGGTCCTCGTCGGCCGCTCGGTGTCGGAGATCGTCCGCAACGTCGCGTCCGTGCTGGTCGTGATGCTGATGGGCCTGCTCATCGGCTTCCGCTTCCATGGCGGGTTCCTGGCTGCCGTCGGCGGAGTCTCGCTGCTGCTGCTCTTCGGCTACGCGCTGACCTGGGTCGGCGCCGTGATCGGCCTCTCCGTCCCCAACCCCGAGGCGGCGCAGTCGGCCGGCCTGATCTGGATCTTCCCGTTCAGCCTGATCTCGTCGGCGTTCGTCCCCACCGGCACGATGCCGTCCTGGCTCCAGGTGTACGCCGAGGCCAGCCCCATGACCACGACGGTCAACGCGCTGCGCGCCCTGTTCAACGGCGACCCCGCGACGGACTACGTGCTGCTCACCATCGGCTGGTCGATCGCCCTCGTCGCGGTCTTCGCCCCGCTCGCGACCCGCAAGTACAGCCGGCGCTCCCAGTGACCCGGCGACGCTGAACGGAGCGCTCCCACACGGAAGCGGCCGCCCCCCCGCGTTTGGGGGGGGCCCCCCGGGAACCCCGCC
>NZ_JBEXID010000047.1:0-54811 GCF_040608395.1 Streptomyces sp. NPDC005181 | reverse complement strand
AGGGGCAGATCTTCGTCAAGGGCGAGATCATCAAGACGGTTCCCGAGTCGAAGATCGTCGAGACGCTCATCGAGGAAGCCCTGAAGATCGCCGAGGGCATGGAAGACGCGGGGACACCATCGGGGGTCCCCGCCGTCACCGTGAGCTGAAACAGGACCGGAGAGGGGGCCCGAGCGTGACCATTCTGGAGACCATCCGGGGGCCGCACGACCTGAAGGCACTGAGCGGACCGGAACTCGGCGAACTCGCCGAGGACATCAGGAAGTTCCTGGTCGAGGCGGTGGCCAGGACCGGCGGCCATCTGGGGCCCAACCTGGGGGTGGTGGAGCTGTCCATCGCCCTGCACCGGGCCTTCGACTCACCCGTGGACCGCATCCTGTGGGACACCGGGCACCAGAGCTACGTACACAAACTGCTCACCGGGCGGCAGGACTTCTCCAAGCTGCGGGGGAAGGGCGGCCTCTCCGGCTACCCGTCGCGCGAGGAGTCCCCGCACGACGTCATCGAGAACTCGCACGCCTCGACCGTGCTCGGCTGGGCGGACGGTCTGGCCAAGGCGAACGAGGTGTTCGGCCGCCCCGACCATGTCGTCGCCGTCATCGGGGACGGGGCGCTCACCGGAGGCATGGCGTGGGAGGCGCTCAACAACATCGCGGCCGCCAGGGACCGGCCGCTGATCATCGTGGTGAACGACAACGAGCGCTCGTACGGCCCGACCATAGGCGGCCTCGCCAACCACCTCGCCACCCTCCGTACCACCGACGGGTACGAACGCTTCCTGTCATGGGGCAAGGAGGTCCTCCAGCGCACCCCCGTCGTCGGACAGCCGCTGTACGAGTCGCTGCACGGCGCGAAGAAGGGGTTCAAGGACGCCTTCGCCCCGCAGGGCATGTTCGAGGACCTGGGGCTCAAGTACGTCGGGCCGATCGACGGACACGACATCGCGGCCGTCGAGTCGGCGCTCAGCCGGGCGAAACGCTTCCACGGCCCGGTACTGGTGCACTGCCTCACCGAGAAGGGCCGCGGGTACGCGCCCGCACTCGAGGACGAGGCCGACCGGTTCCACACCGTCGGTGCGATGGACCCGCTGACCTGTGCCCCGCTCGCCCCGCTCGGCAGCCCGTCGTGGACCTCGGTGTTCGGGGACGAGATCGCCGCGATCGGTGCGGAGCGACCGGACGTCGTCGCGATCACAGCGGCGATGCTGCACCCGGTCGGGCTGACGAAGTTCGCCGAGGCGTTCCCCGACCGGGTCTGGGACGTCGGGATCGCCGAGCAGCATGCGGCGGTCTCCGCTGCGGGGCTCGCCACCGGCGGCCTGCATCCGGTCGTCGCCGTCTACGCCACGTTTCTCAACCGCGCCTTCGACCAGCTCTTGATGGACGTCGCGCTGCACCGCTGCGGGGTGACATTCGTCCTCGACCGGGCGGGCGTCACCGGCCCCGACGGTCCTTCGCACCATGGCATGTGGGACCTGTCCGTGCTCCAGGTCGTGCCCGGGCTGCGGATCGCCGCCCCGCGCGATGCCGACCGGCTGCGGGAGGAGCTGCGTGAAGCCGTCACCGTCGACGACGCGCCGACCGTGCTGCGCTTCCCCAAGGAGTCGGTGGGGGAGCCCGTCCCGGCGATCGGCCGGGTCGGTGCCATGGACGTGCTGCACCGCGCCGACCATCCCGAGGTGCTCATCGTGGCGGTGGGCGTGCTCGCCTCCGTCTGCCTGCAGGCCGCCGACCTCCTTACGGGTGGCGGGATCCGCTGCACAGTCGTCGACCCCCGCTGGGTCAAACCGGTCGACGAACAGCTCGCCCCGCTCGCCGAACGGCACCGGCTGGTCGTCGTCGTCGAGGACAACAGCCGGGCGGGAGGCGTGGGTTCGGCGGTCGGACAGGCATTGCGTGATGCCGGTGTCGACGTACCGCTGCGCACGTTCGGCATCCCCGAGCAGTTCCTGGCGCACGGCAAGCGCGCCGAGGTGCTGGCCGACATCGGGCTCACACCGGTCGAGATCGCCGGCCGGATCAGTGCCGCGCTGGCCGCCAAGGACGCGGTCGAGGGGATTGAGGAGAGCGGGGAATGAAGGACGGCGGGCCCAAGGGCTTCGATCTGGCGCAACTCCTCGCGGAACGCGGCGCCGAACGCTACGAGCTGCACACGGAATACCTCAACCACCAGCTGCCGCGGATGCTGCACACCATCGGCTTCGACAGGTTCTACGAGCGGGCCGAGGGCGCGTACTTCTGGGACGCGGACGGCAACGACTACCTCGACATGCTCGCCGGCTTCGGCGTGATGGGTCTGGGCCGCCACCACCCCGTCGTCCGCAAAGCACTGCACGACGTCCTGGACGCCTCGCTCGCCGACCTCACCCGCTTCGACTGCCAGCCGCTGCCCGGACTGCTGGCCGAGAAGCTGCTCTCGCACAGCCCGCACCTGGACCGGGTCTTCTTCGGCAACAGCGGTACCGAAGCCGTCGAGACCGCGTTGAAGTTCGCCCGGTACGCCACCGGGAAGCCGCGCGTGCTCTACTGCACCCACGCCTTCCACGGCCTGACGACCGGCTCGCTCTCGGTCAACGGCGAGTCCGGCTTCCGGGACGGCTTCGCACCGCTGCTGCCCGACACCGCCATCGGGCTCGGCGACCTCGACGCACTGCGCCGCGAACTGAAACGCGGCGATGTGGCGGCGCTCGTCGTCGAGCCCATCCAGGGCAAGGGTGTCCACGAGGCGCCGCCGGGTTTCCTGCGTGCCGCGCAGGCGCTGCTGCACCGGCACAAGGCGCTGCTCATCGCCGACGAGGTGCAGACCGGCCTCGGCAGGACCGGTGACTTCTACGCGTACCAGCACGAGGAAGGGGTCGAACCCGATCTGGTCTGTGTCGCCAAGGCGCTCTCCGGCGGCTATGTGCCGGTCGGGGCGACCCTCGGGAAGGACTGGATCTTCAGACGCGTCTATTCGTCGATGGACCGGGTCCTGGTCCACTCGGCGAGCTTCGGCTCCAATGCTCAGGCGATGGCGGCGGGGCTCGCGGTCCTCGCGGTGATGGAGGACGAGGAGACCGTCGCGACCGCCCGCCGCACCGGCGATCTGCTGCGCGAGCGGCTCGCCGCGCTCATAGGGCGGTACGAGCTGCTGCACGATGTCCGCGGCCGCGGGCTGATGATCGGCATCGAGTTCGGCCGGCCGTCCTCGCTGAAACTGCGCAGCCGCTGGACCATGCTCCAGGCAGCCCGCAAGGGTCTCTTCGCGCAGATGGTGGTCGTACCGCTGCTGCAGAAGCACCGGATCCTCACCCAGGTCTCCGGCGACCATCTGGAAGTGATCAAGCTGATTCCGCCGCTGGTCATCGGCGAGCCGGAGGTGGACCGGTTCGTGACCGCGTTCACGGCGGTGATGGACGACGCGCACAGCGGCGGTGGACTGATGTGGGACTTCGGCAGGACACTGGTCAAGCAGGCGGTCGCCCACCGCTGAGCCCACAGGGTTTGCCTCGGAGGCAAAGAAATTGCCTCTGAGGCAGGATCCTGGCCCAATGGACTTATGAATCCTCCCGATGGAGGGGTGGCCGACGAGCTGCCCGGGGTCGCGCCACGTCTGCGCGATCTTCGCCGCCGCCGTGGTCTCACCCTAGAGAGCGTCGCGCAGCGCGCGGGGCTTTCCCCCGCCCATCTCTCCCGGCTCGAAACGGGCCGGCGTCAGCCCTCGCTGCCGATGCTCCTCGGACTTGCCAGGATCTACGGTACGACGGTCTCCGAGCTGCTCGGCGAGACACCGCCGGAACGTGACGCGATCGTCCGCGCCGGCAGGTTCGAGGGCGCCGAGGCCGACGGCTGGATGTATCAGCAGGCCGGTGGTTCCGGCCGGGCGATGCAGGCGCTGCGCGTCCGCGTGCCGTACGGCGCGCAGGGCGATCTCGTGCGCGTCCATCCGGGCGAGGAGTGGCTGTACGTCCTGGCCGGGCGGCTACGGGTGAGCCTCGGCGACACCGTGCACGATCTCGACCCCGGGGACAGCGCCCACTTCGACTCGCTCATCCCGCACCGGATCGCCGCCGTCGACCGCGACGGATCCGAGCTCCTCTTCGTCCACACCCTGCTCCAGAGCCCTGCCGCCGAGCTGTGCCTCGGCAGTGGCATCCACCGTCGCTGAGACCGGTCCGTCCGGTCGCCAGAGAGGACTGTCATGTCCGATTCAGAGAACTTCGATCCGCTCACCCCGGCCAGGTCCAAGAATGACGGACCGCAGGAGGGGAAGTTTCCGCGCGGCGTGGTGATCCGGCTGGTCGCCTATCTCGTCGCCGGACACGTCTTCGCGGCGTTCCTCTACTTGCTCTTCGCGGTGGCAGGCAAGGGCTGACCGCCGGCCACCACCGCCGGGCGGTCCGGCTACGCCTCGTCGAGCAGCCGTCCGCGCAGCCGCTCCAGCGTCTGCGGAGTGAGCTCCAGCCCCTCGGCGAGATAGCGGTCGGTGCTGCCCCAGGTCTCCTCGATCGTGGTGAAGGCCTGCGCCAGATATGCGGCGCGGGCGTCGAAGAGCGGGCTGAGCAGTTCCATCACCTCGGGCGACATCCCGGTCGCCGAGGTGTCGCTGCGGCGCACCTTGTACCGGCGGTGCGGGGCGTTGGACTTGAGGTAGTCGGCCTCGATGGCGTCGCGCTCGACCCCGACGGCGAGCAGCGACACCGCGATCGAGATCCCGGCTCGGTCCTTACCCGCCGCGCAGTGCATCAGCGCGGGGACGCTGTCCTCGGCCAGGGCGTGCAGCACCCGGCTGTGCTCGGCGGTGCGGTCCTTGACGATCGACCGGTACGAGGCGGTCATCCGGGCCGCTCCCTTGCCGTCGGCGAGGATGTTGTGCAGCTGCTCGATGTTGCCGTCGCGCACCATGCGCCAGAACTCGGCGCCGTCGGCCGGGTCGGAGAGCGGGATGCTCACGTTCCGTACGCCCGGCAGCTCCACGTCCAGACCGTCGAGCTTGTGGTCGGCCGCGTTGCGGAAGTCGAAGATCGTGTGCAGCCCGAGGTCGCCGAGGAACGCCGCGTCCTCGGATGTGGCGTGCGCGAGGTGACCGCTGCGGAAGAGCCGTCCGTACCGCACCCGGCGCCCGTCGACGGTGGGCAGCCCGCCCACGTCGCGGAAGTTGCGCACACCTGACAGCTCGGGTTCCGTCGACGGGATCTGCGGCACCTGCTGCGTCACGGTGTCTCCTGGAGTGTCTGGCGTCGGCGCGGCTCGCCGACGAGGTCACTCCCGTGACGATACGACATCGGTTCCTCAGGCAATCATCTCGGCCGTTCTTGCCTCGCCCGCCGGTGAATTGCCCCTGCGCGGGCGTTGCCCGGCCACCCGGCGACGCTCGATGATGTGCGGAACTGTGTGAATGTGGGGATGAGATGATCGAGACTGGTGACAAGGGTCGGACCTGGCTGCTGACCGGGGCGACCGGCAGCTATGCGCTGCATCTCACCGACCGGGACGAACTGCTCCATCTGCACTGGGGGCCACGCATCTCCCTCGCGGCCGCCGAGGCCCTCGCCGCCGCACCGGAGCCGCCGTCGCGGGGCTTCGAGTCGCGGCTGGACGGCCGCGAGGAGTACCCGGTGGAGGGCGGGCCCCGGTTCGTCCGGCCCGCTCTCTCCGTACGCACCCTCGAGGTCCGTGGCACCGAATGGGAACACACGGGGGCCGCGGTGGACGGCGACGAACTCCGTATCGCGTTCTCCGACTCCGTACAGCGGCTCGCGCTCACGCTGCACTACCGGATGCGGGACGACTCCGATGTGATCGAGCGCTGGGCCACTGTCAGCCACGCCGGTCCGGACGGTCCGCCGCTGGAGCTGTTGCGCGCCGACGCGGCCGCCTGGGCGCTGCCGGCCCGTGACGCCTGGCGCCTCAGCCAGCTGCACGGGCGGGGGCGGCGGAGACGCAGCTCGTGCGGTCGGAACTGACATACGGCGAGAAGGTCCTCTCCAGCAGGCGAGGTCACACCGGGCACCAGTCTCTGCCCTGGGTCGCGCTCGACGCGGACGGAGCGGCCACAGAGGAGGACGGCGAGGTGTACGGCTGCGCGCTCGCCTGGTCCGACTCGTGGCGGATCGCCGTGCAGCAGCTCCCCGACGGGCTCGTACAGATCACCGGCGGGGCCGGCTACGACGACTCCGGGCTGCTGCGGCTCGCGCCGGGAGAGACGTACACCACACCGGTGTTCGCCGGACTGTGGAGTGCCCAAGGGTTCGGCGGGGCGAGCCGTGCCTGGCACGCCTGGCAGCTGGCCCACGTCATTCCGGACGCCGAAGGCCTCCGGCCGGTGCTCTACAACTCCTGGGAGGCGACCGGTTTCGACATCGTGGAGGACCAGCAGCGCGCCCTGGCCGTGCGCGCCGCGGCGATGGGTGTCGAACTGTTCGTGGTGGACGACGCGTGGTTCGGGCAGCGCACCACTGACCGGGCGGGACTCGGCGACTGGACCCCGAATCCCGAGCGCTTCCCCGGCGGGCTGAAGCCGCTCGCCGATGAAGTGCACGCACTCGGCATGCAGTTCGGCATCTGGGTCGAGCCGGAGATGGTGAATGCCGACAGCGACCTGTACCGCGCGCACCCGGACTGGGTATAGCACTTTCCCGGGCGGATCCGCACGGAGTTCCGTAATCAGCTGGTGCTCAATCTGGCCCGGACCGATGTGCAGAACTATCTGTGGGAACAGCTCGACACACTGCTGTCCAGTGCCCCGATCGACTATGTGAAATGGGACTTCAACCGCTGCTTCACCGATGCGGGCTGGCCGGGCGAGGATTATCCGCAGAAGCTCTGGATCGAGCATGTGGACGCGCTCTACGCGCTGATCGACCGGCTGCGGGCGGCTCACCCCGGTGTCGCCTTCGAGTCCTGCTCGGGCGGCGGCGGCCGGATCGATCTGGGCATCCTCGCCCGTACCGACCAGGTGTGGACCTCCGACAACACCGACCCGCTGGACCGGCTCGCCATCCAGGAGGGTTTCGGGCAGGTCCATCCGGCCCGCGTGATGGCCGCCTGGGTCACCGACAGCCCGAATGTCCAGCTCAACAGCAGGGTCAGCTCGCTCCGTTTCCGCTTCGTGAGTGCGATGGCCGGGGTGCTCGGGGTCGGCGGAGACCTCACCGAGTGGAGCGACGAGGAGCTGGCCGAGGCCCGGAGCTGGGTGGACCTGTACAAGGAGATCCGCCCGGTGGTGCAGCACGGGGCGCTGTACCGGCTGCGAGCGCCGCGCGGTGGGCTCAGCGCTATGCAGTACACGCTCGGTGACGAGACCGTGGTGCTCATGTGGCTGGAGGCACAGAGGTACGGGGAGCTGCCGCCGGCCCTGCGGCTGCGCGGGCTCGACCCCGCGGCGACCTATACCTGTCTGGACACCGGCGCCGTCCACCACGGTTCCGTGCTGCTGCATCAGGGGTTGCACACGGGTCTACGGGGGGACCTGGACGCGAAGGTGCTGAGGCTCCGCCGCGGATGATGTTCATGACATGTCCGTATTAGGGCATTTAGTCGAACATGCCCTACTTATACGGGAGATGAGGGGTCTCTCGTGAGCGGGATCATATCCGTGACGGTGTGTGGTGGCGCGGCGGCCGGGTAATCCGTACACCGCGCGGAAAGCCAAGATCCTTAATCCACGGAGGGTGACCGGAATTCCGCGCCGATTTCCCGGCGCGGATTCCGGCACGCAACCGAAGGCTTGTTCTGCCCGTCCTCACTCGTTTACGGTCACCGTCAATCCGGACGGACCGCCTAATCCTGCCGCCGACCGGAATTCGCACCCACTCATCGTGTGGCAGGAGCGGGGGAACCAGGTAAGCCGCCGACCGGAGAAATCCGGCGGCTCGGGGTGAAGTCGCACTTCGTGCGACCGGGCACCTCCAGCCCGAACCCGACAGCTCACCTCGTAGGCGCCGGAGAGGAAAATCTTCATGTCCATATCGGGTAAGCACCGTCGCCAGAAGTCCAGCACCCTCGCTCGTGGCGTCGCCGCCGCCGGCGCCGGCGGGGCCGTCATCGCCCTTCCGCTGCTCGGTGCCACCGGTGCCCACGCCGCGGAACAGGCCGCTCCCGCCGCGCACTCGGCCGCCGCCGCGCACGTCGCCTCGGCCGCCCCGGTCGCGAAGAAGCAGGCCGAGACCCGGACGTACTCCGTCGTCGCCGGCGACTACCTGTCGAAGATCGCTGCCGAGAACAAGGTCGCAGGCGGCTGGGAGAAGCTGTACCAGGACAACCGTGAGGTCGTCGGCAGCGACCCGAGCCTGATCTTCCCGGGCATGAAGCTGACCCTCGGCGGCTCCGCCGCGGCCACCGGCACCACGCAGCCCGCCGCGGCCCCGTCGGAGGCTCCGGTGGTCACCAAGCCCGCGGCCGCCCCTTCGGCCGCCCAGAGCAGCAGCTCCGGCTACGTCTCCCCGGTCCCGGGCAAGCACACCACCAACTACCGTGCCTCCGGTGCCAACTGGTCCAGCGGCAGCCACACCGGCATCGACTTCCCGGTCGCCACCGGCACCAGCGTGAAGGCGATCACCTCCGGCACCGTCGTCACCGCCGGCTGGGGTGGCGCGTACGGCAACGAGGTCGTCATCAAGCACGCCGACGGTCGCTACTCGCAGTACGGCCACCTGTCCGCGCTCTCCGTCTCGGCGGGCCAGACCGTCTCCGCCGGCCAGCAGATCGGCCTCTCCGGTGCCACCGGAAACGTCACCGGCCCGCACCTCCACTTCGAGGTCCGCACCGGCCCCGCGTACGGCTCGGACATCGACCCGGTCGCCTACCTGGCTTCGCACGGAATCTCCGTCTGATCGGATTCGATCAGGGCTGATCCGAACGGCTTGGTGAAGGGGCGGTGCGCGGCG
This sequence comes from Streptomyces sp. NPDC005181, assembly GCF_040608395.1. NCBI lineage: Bacteria > Bacillati > Actinomycetota > Actinomycetes > Kitasatosporales > Streptomycetaceae > Streptomyces > Streptomyces sp. NPDC005181. The sequence goes on along the minus strand of NZ_JBEXID010000047.1, from coordinate 45,945 downwards.
GCGCACCGCCCCTTCACTTATTCCCTCTTTACTAAAACCTGACCGGGTGGTCTATCTCACCCTCCGTCAACCCCTTATTACGGTCGCGTAGGTCACATTCGGCGGTGCAGGATGTGCCCTTGTGGCAGACGATTCGAGAAACTTTCAACGTGGCGTCAACAACCGGCATGGTGCCATCGGGTCGTACGCAGCGATTGGCGACAGCTTCACCGAGGGAGTCGGTGACCCCGGCCCGGACGGAACCTTCGTCGGCTGGGCGGACCGTTTCGCGGTCCTCCTCGCGGACCAGCTGCCCGACCCCGATGCAGCGACGAACACCGATGGTTCCGCCGGTTCCGCAGGTGCCGCTCACGGGAACTTCCGGTACGCCAATCTCGCCGTACGCGGACGCCTCCTCGACCAGATCGTCGAGGAGCAGGTGCCGCGCGCCAAGGAACTCGCCCCCGATCTGGTGAGCTTCTGCGCGGGCGGCAATGACATCATCCGGCCCGGCACCGACCCCGACGACGTGGCCGAGCGATTCGAGCGCGCGGTCGCCGACCTGACCCGGTCGGTCGGCACCGTCATGGTCACCACCGGCTTCGACACCCGGGGCGTTCCCGTGCTGCGCCATCTGCGCGGCAAGATCGCCACCTACACCGCCCATGTGCGGTCGATCGCCGACCGCTACGACTGCCCGGTCCTCGACCTGTGGTCGCTGCGGTCCGTGCAGGACAGGCGTGCCTGGGACGACGACCGGCTCCATCTGTCGCCCGAGGGACACACCCGGGTCGCGCTGCGCGCCGCCCAGGTACTCGGCCTCGGCGTGCCGGCCGACCCCGACCAGGAGTGGCCGCCTCAGGCGCAGCGCGGCACGCTCGAGGTACGGCGCGACGACATCCAGTGGGCACGCGAATATCTGGTGCCGTGGATCGGACGGCGGCTGCGCGGCGAGTCCTCCGGCGACCACGTCGAGGCGAAGCGGCCCGACCTGCTGCCGCTGTAGTCGACGCGGTGTCCTCTTCCGCCGGACGGGCTTGTTCGCCGAGGCCCGTCCGGTTCGTTCAGGCCCGTCCGGCGACCGGGAGCAACGGCAGCAACGCTTGATCCCGGTGCGCCGGTACGTGCGCCGGCCCGGCCGGTACGCGTTCCAGTACGCCGCCCGCGAAGACGTCGTACAGCGGCAGCGTCTCCAGATGCACATACCCGATGTGGCAGTCGCACACGGCGAGCGGACAGGCCTGTGGGCCAACGCCTGCCGGCAGCTGCCGTCGTAGAGATTGCCGAGCTCGGCCGGGACGAAGTGACAGCGGCGCACCGTGCCGTCCCCGTCCACCGAGATGACCGACTCGCCCGTCCGGCAGGGCATCCCGGCCGAGCGATGCGGATCCCGGCTGTACGGGAAAAGGGGGTCGAGGGCCGTCCAGCGGTCCGCCTCCTCATCTGTGTAGCTGTGCCCCTCGGCCGCGTTGACCCAGAGATAGACCTCCTCGGGCAGGTCGGCGCGGAGCCGCCGCGCCTCGTCGAGATACTCGTCGAGACCGACGACACCGACGCTGTACCGGACACCGAGGCCGGTCAGCTCCCGGCACTTGGCGAGGAAGCGGTCGTACGGCGTCTGCCCCGGGTGGTACGTGCACCACAGCGCGATCTTGTCGCGGCCCCACCCGCCTCGGCCAGCCACCGCGTACGGCCGCTGAGATTGGTCTCGATCGCGACCCGGCCGATGTGCGGCAGCTGCGCCAGCTCGACCAGCGCCCGGCGGTACCAGGAGCGGACCAGCCCCTCGTCCCATGGCGTGAACAGCACCGAGATCCGGTCGCCGGTCTGCGCCACCGCCCACGCGGTGAACCGCTCCAGCGCGAACTCGCTGATCCGGTACGTCCTCGGCCGGGACTGGCAGGCCGCAGCGGACGGGATCCGTGCAGCCCTGCCAGACCTTGGGGCGTACCCGCGGGACCGGGCCTACTACCAGGCCCGGATGGAGGACGCTGCCCGGCGGGTCTGCTGGCCCCCCGGCTGTTCTCGCACGCGCAGGATCGCCGCCCGCGCCCCCGGCGGCAGCGGTGCCTCCACGGTCGACTTCAGCAGCCCCACCCAGGGAGTGGAGTCTGGGAACGCGAAGAGTTCCACGCGCGCCTCCAGGTCGGCCGGCTCGTAGTCATCCGGGCCCACCCCGGGCGGAATGACTCTGTACCTGATCATCATCTGGGTCGCCTGTCCGATCGTAGAGGCGGCCGCAGACATGGGAAGGCCCCCGGGGAGACGGGGAGACGGGGAGAAGAGCGGGAGAATACGCGAGACGTCAGGGGCTGACGGAAGCGGAGCGACTGCCGGTCAGGCCGTCAGTGCCGCCTGGTCGATGCCCAGTTCGCGGGCGAGTGCCTCGTCCGTCCACGCCAGCATCGTGTCCCGGGAGAGCGGACCGGCGTACGATGTCATCTGGACGGCCAGACCGTCCAGCAGGGCGGTCAGCCGCCAGGCCACGGACATCGGATCGTCGCAGTGGAACTCCCCTGCGGCGGCGCCCTCTTCAAGCACCTCGGCCAGCTCGGCCTTCCACTGCTGGTCGAGATCGCCGGCCACATTGCGCAGCGCCGGATCACGCAACGAGGCCGCCCAGCCCTCGATCCACAGCCGCCACCCCTTGGCCTGCCCGGTCGGCGCGTACCAGCGAACGGCGGCGCGCAGCCTCCGTACCGCACTGGTGCGGCGGCCGAGCAGCTTGCGCAGATGGGCCAGATCGGCCTCGGCGGCGTGCGCGAAGGCGGCCGCGACCAGCTTCTCCTTTGTCGAGAAGTGGTAGAGCACGAGTGCGTTGCTCACACCGAGGACGGACGCCACATCAGCGATCCGTACCGCGGCGACGCCCCGCACCTCGATCTGCTCGATGGCAGCGCGCAGCAGCTCCTCGCGTCGTTCCGGCACGCTCAACCGCACTCTCGCCACGGCGTCACCCTAACCAATACGGCGGTCCTGAGCAGTTCGGGGGCGGGGCCGCATGCGGCCCCGCCCCCTCGTCACTCGCTGCTCACCGCCGGCTCGTCCACGGACCGAAGCCCGGGCTCCGGCGCGCAGGTCAGCACCAGATGTCGGCGCAGCCCGAGTTGTACGCGTCGATCAGGGTCTCGGTCAGTGACGCACCGGTGGTGTCCGTGACGGTTGTCCGCAGGTCGACCTTGGCGGTGCCCACGGCAGGCACCGTGACCTTCCACTTGCCGTCGGCCCCGCGCGCCGCCGTGGCCTGCTTCCAGTCGGTGCCGTCCGTCGCGTACCAGACCTTCAACGAGGCGAGGGGAAGCGCCCGCCGGCTGTCCTGTGCGGTCAGGCCGGCGGTGTAGTCGAGCGGCTTGCCCGCGTCCGCCGCGTTCTCGCCGGTCAGCGGCAGTCGGTAGTCGAGGTCCAGCAGCCGGGCCGCGGCCGTGGACTTCTCGCGGCCGGAGCGGAACCGCCACTCGCTGGTGTCCCGCGACCCGAGCATCCATGTCACCGGATCCGGTGACGTGCGGGTGGCGTCAACGGTCAGCCGGTACCAGCTGTCCTTGCGCGGCAGATCGAACGTGTCAGGGCCGTGGTCCCGGTGGTCCGGAAGGCCGCGGCGACGCGCGCGCCCTTCGGTGCGTCGGGGCTCCCGGCGGACGGCGTGGCGCCGTCGACCAGGACGCGTAGCGTGTCGGTGCTGCTGTCCGAGTACCCCGAGGCGACCAGCTCGGTCACGTCGAAGAGGCGCCGGTCCACCCGGCCCTGCGCGATCTGCCCGACGGCGTCGATCGGCACCGCGTACTCGTGGCCGTCCGCCCGGAACCGGGTGAAGCCCATGCCCTCGCGGCCGGATCCCGGCACGATCGAGCTGATCTGTACGGCGTTCCCGCTGCCGGAGTACGTCACCACGTCGCCGGTCAGCAGGGTGACGGTGCGGGATCCGCCGCCAGTCCCCGGGGACACGGCCGGGTCGGCGAATACGGGTGCCTGGTCGGCCGCGGCGGGGAGCGATCCACCGGCAAGGGCGGCGGCGAGCGCTGTGGCGCAGGCCGCCGCCCATCTGGTCCATCTCATTCTCACCTCGTGAACTTGTGTGTTCTCAGGGGGTGGTGAGGTGAGACTGCCAGGAGCATGGCGTAACGGAGGCGGCCGGAGCTGGCGGAAGGCTGCCATGGCAGCTATTCGCCGTAGGGCCCCGGGGCCGGCGGGAGTCGGGCCGCCCGCAGCGACTCAGCGGGCCCGGTGGCGTGGCTGGCTCACCGGTACCAGCCGAACCGCTCGGCCATGACCGGAAGCCGCTCGGCGACGAGGGCATGGGCCGCCACCCGGGGCGTGGAGCCGTCGGCCTCGGCCCGGGCCAGCATCCGGCCGATCAGCGCGCGCATCGAGCGACGGGTGTGTCCGAACGCCTCCTCGGCGTCGGCTCCGATGTCGCCGAACAGCGTCCACCACCACCATGCGTTCGTACCGGAGTTGACAACCACGTCGGGCAGTACGGTGATCCCTCGCTCGGCGAGCAGTGCCTCGGCTTCCGGCAGTACCGGCATGTTGGCCGCCTCGACGATCCAACGGGCGGTGATCCGAGCCTGGTTCGTTGCGTCGACGGCGTACGAGACGGCTGCCGGTACGAGCACCTCCGCCTCCTGCGTCAGCCACGCGTCGGCGGGCAGCTCCCGGTCCCCGTCCCGCAGCGCACCGCGGTCCACCGTGCCGTACGCGTCGCGAGCCGCGAGCAGCGCCTCGACATCGAGGCCTGCCGGGTTGGCGATCGTCCCCTTGATGTCGGCGACGGCGACGACCTTCAGTCCGGCCCGGGCGAGGAACCGTGCCGTCGCCCCGCCCATCGTGCCGAGCCCCTGTACGGAGACCCTGGCCTCCGTGTACGCGACGCCCGCCCGGTCCAGCGCAGCGAGCGCCGACTCGGCGACCCCGCAGCCGCCGACCAGCTCGTCGAGCCCGATGCCGTCCACCTCGACGGCGAACGCGTCGGCGAGCCGCTGCCGCGCCGCGGTCTCGTCGTCGAGGAGCGGATAGACCGCCTGGATCGAGGAGACGAGCCCGGCCTCGGCCGCCGCCCGGTCGACGATGTCCTGGGTGAGTCCGAGATCCTCACCGGTCGTCCAGACGTTCTCTATATACGGACGCACGGCCCGCAGATAGCGCACCAGTACCCCGTACGCCTCCGGATCGCGTGGGTCGCAGTCGATGCCGCCCTTGGCGCCGCCGAGCGGTATGTAGCGCGCCTGCGTGTCATCGGCATCGAAGTGCAGGGCCTCCTTCATCGTCATGCCCCGGGCGAGTCCCGTCACCTCGTCGAGCGTGCAGCCCGCCCGCATCCGTAGCCCGCCGCTCGACACGCCGCGCACCAGCCGGTCGACGACCAGATGGCCCTGGCGTCCGGTGACATGGTCCGTCCAGGTCAGCGAGATCAGCGGGGCGGGCAGGGCGGACGGGGACACCGCCGGAGCCGTCGGAGTCGTCGTCGGTGTCGTCATCGGGGTGTCTCCTCGGTAACAGGGATCGGGGTGGGCCCCGGAGTGGTCCGGGCCAGGGCGCGCGGCGAGCTCCACCGGCGATGCGGCGTGGCCGCCGCGACCGGCGATTTACTGAATCGCCGGTCAGTATCGGGAGACGGGAGCGCCCCTGTCAATGTGGCCCTTGCTGAATCGTTGTTCAGTGGCTGGAGTCCGGGCTGCGGTCACGGACGTGACGGGAGGTGGCCCCCGGATGTGACATGAGCGAGTGGCCGAACGCGGAATCCTGCGATGGGTACGCACGTTGGATTCGGCATGAGGGGAATTGATGCAGAGCAGGATGCGCTCCTGCGGCTGGTCGCCGAGGAGAGTGACGGGGTGCTCGTGACGCTGAAGCGGGACGGCCGGCCCCAGCTGTCCAATGTCAATCACTTCTACTATCCCGCGGAGCGCATCATCCGTGTCTCGATCACCGAGGGCCGGGCGAAGACACGGAACCTGCGGCGCGATCCGCGGGCCAGCTACCACGTCACCAGCAAGGACCGCTGGGCCTGGACGGTTGCGGACGGAACGGCCGAGCTGTCGCCGGTCGCCGCCGATCCGTCCGACGCGACCGTCGAGGAGCTGATCACGCTCTACCGGGACGTGCAGGGCGAGCACCCCGACTGGGACGATTACCGCAGCGCGATGGTCCGCGACCGGCGGATCGTTCTGCGGCTACATGTCGAACATGTGTACGGACAGTCGCGTGGCTGAGGCGGCGGGGTCCGGCCGTCAGCCCGTTGGTCGCCCCTACTCGCACTGTCGTACCCCCTGTTCATAATGAAACGACACCGACTCCCTCAGGAGATGTTGTGACCGGCGCTGACTCCTTGCATCCGCTCCGTACCCGGCTGCGTTCGCTGCGACCCGCCGCATTCGGCGCCGACCCGGGGGGCGCACGCATGGAGCGCATCCGGAACTCGCCCAATTTCGCCGACGGGGTCTTCCAGAACCCGGTAGGGGCGCGGACCAGGCCGTCCGGCTCGACGCTGGAGTTCGCGAAGGTCTACTTCCGCAAGGAGGAGCGGGTACACAGGTCGCCGAACGGCACGGTGCCCGTTCATGCGACCACCCTCGCCGACCTTGCCCGGCCACCCGCCACCGGGCTGCGGCTCACCTGGATGGGCCACTCGAGCGTGCTCGCCGAGATCGACGGCCGCCGGGTGCTCTTCGACCCGGTGTGGGGGGAGCGCTGTTCGCCGTTCGCGTTCGCCGGGCCCAAGCGGCTGCACCCGGTGCCACTGCCGCTCGCGGCGCTCGGCCCGGTCGACGCTGTCGTGATCTCGCACGACCACTACGACCACCTCGACCTGCCGACGATCCGCGCCCTGGCGGGTACGGACACGGTCTTCGCGGTGCCGCTCGGTGTCGGCGCCCACCTGGAGCGCTGGGGCGTGTCCGCCGACCGGTTGCGCGAGCTCGACTGGAACGAGACCACGAACATCGCCGGGATCAGCCTCACCGCGACCCCGGCCCGCCACTTCTGCGGACGCGGCCTGCGCAACCAGCAGCACACGCTCTGGGCGTCCTGGGCCGTCGCGGGCCCCGAGCACCGGATCTACCACTCCGGGGACACCGGCTACTTCCCGGGCTTCAAGGACATCGGCGCCGAGCACGGTCCGTTCGACGCGACGATGATCCAGATCGGTGCGTATTCAGAGTACTGGCCCAAGAACCACACGGACTGTACCCCACTCCCCGGTGGGTGGCCCGACATCCACATGACGCCCGCTCAGGGCATCCAGGCACACCTTGACCTGCAAGGGGGCAAGCCGCACGGCGTCATGATGCCCATCCACTGGGGCACCTTCACCCTCTCCATGCACCCGTGGGCAGAGCCCGGCGAGTGGACTAAGGACGCCGCCGAGAAAGCCGAGCAGCCAGCCGCATTTCCCCGGCCGGGCGAGCCCTTCGAGCCCGCGGGAACGCTTCCCCTCGATCCCTGGTGGCGGGCCGTGGCTACCCCGATCGCACACCCCTGGCGCCGTACCAAAGCAACGGACGTTGCTCAGGGTCAGGACAGCCGCGATCTTGATCTTGCGGGTGAGCGGTGACTCGGGTCAGGGACGAAAACCAACAACACCTACCTGCAGGCCCGTTACAAGCGGCTGACCGCCCGGCGCGGCCCGCTCAGGGCCCTGGTCGCCGTCGAGCACTCGATCATCACCGCGATCTGGCACATGCTCACCGACCACGTCCCCTACCACGAGCTCGGCCCTACTTCGCCCAGCGCGACCCCGAACGCGCCACCCGCCGCGCGATCACTGCACTCAACCAGCTCGTCGAGGAGCGCAGCGGCCGTGAGCACGCACGGCTGCGCCTGCGGTGTGTTCAAGGACGTGAACCGAGCCGGTTGCCGGACCGCAAGTGACGCGCTCCCTGGCATGAGTGACCGGCCGCCGCCCTCACCGGGCGGCGGCCGGTTCATTTCGAGGCGGGGGCGTCAGAAGGTGAGCGTCCAGCTGTCGATGGTGCCTGTGGAGCCCCCGTAGACGTCCGAGACGTGGAGCTTCCATGTGCCGGACGCCGGGGACGTACTGGCGTCGACGGTGTAGGTCTTCCTGATGGTCTGGCCGGTGTCCGTCGCCGAAGTCGCCTTCACCAGATACGCCTTGCCGTTCGGGTCCAGGAGCTCGATCTTCAGATCGCCGCGCCACTCATGCTCGGCCTCCACATGGACCTTGAGTTCCCTGGACGCGTTGCCGGGGTAGCCGCTGAGGGTGATCGGCACGTCGACGGAGCCGGAGTCAGGGATGGCGCGGCTGGTCTGGTTCTCGATCGACGGGAACCCCAGCGACCATGCGGTGAGGAATCCTCTGGAATTCCCGACAATGTCGGAGACGAGGAGCTTCCAAGTCCCGTTGGCCGGGGAGTCACTGGCGTCGACCGTGTAGGTGGTGCTGAGGGTGCCGCCGGGCTCCGTCTGGGTCGCCGGCTTGATGGGGTATGTACGGCCGTCGGGGGCCAACAGGTCGATCTGCAGGTCGCCGATCCGTTCGTGCGTGGCACCGACGTACACGCGCAGGATGCGCGCGGCCTTGCCGGTGAACCCGTCAACGGTGATCGGCGAGGTGAGGGTGCCCGGATCGGGGATGAAGTAGGACCCGGTCTTCTCGAAGGAGGCTTCGGTGACCCCACCCCTCGAGGCGAAGAGGAGGGACCAGGAGGTGAGGGTGCCGGTGGCGCCTGTGAAGGCGTCCTTGACGTTCAGCTTCCAGGTGCCGCTCGCGGGGGCGGTGCCCGCGTCGACGACGTAGACGGCGTTGAGGGTGCCGCCGCCCTCCGAGGACAGCGGTTTGAGGGGGTACCTCTGGCCGTCCGGGGCGATCAGATCGATCCTGATTTGACCGCGCCACTCGTGGGTGAGATTCACGGCCACCTTCATCGCACTGGAGGCGTTGCCGGGGACGCCGGACACCGTGATCGGCGCCTCGACGATTCCCGCGTCGGGGATGGCGTACGCCTTTTCGCTGATGACCTTGGTGGGGCGGGGCTTGGGGTCCGGGGCGGGTTCCGGTGCCGGTCCGCCGACCGCCTGGCCGACGTCGATACGGGGGGTGCTGCCGCCGGTGTAGGTGATGGCCTTCCCGGTGTTGGTCAGCCGCGACTCAATGTCCGTCATGCTCTCGGCGGGGAACGCCTGTCGGAGGATCGCCAGGGCGCCGGACACGTGGGGGTGGCCATGGAGGTGCCGTTCAGGGAGGCGTAGCCGCCGCCGGGAACGGAGGAGACGATGTTGGTGCCGGGGGCGAAGTAGTCCAGCAGCGGGCCGCGGTTGGTGAAGGTGGCCAGCTGGTCGTCGTCGGTGGTGGCGCCGACCGTGACGGCGGAGGACACACAGCCGGGGGCGCTGACCGCGTCGGTGTAGCCGTTGTTGCCGGCCGCGACGACGGTGGCGACACCCTGCGTGAGCAGGTTGTCGATGATCAGCTTGCGCGGGTCGGAGGCGCATTCGGAGGTCCAACGCCCGGCGCCGAGGGACAGGTTCGCGGCGGCGACGTTGGTTCCGGCCGTCTTCAGCGCGGAGACCTTCTCCAGTCCCTTGATCTGGGAGCTGGTGAAGCTGAGCACGCACGGGCTGGCCCCTGCTCCGCAGTAGTCGTCGGAGTCGAACCGGGAGAACACCTGGATGGCGATGAGGTCCGCGCCGGGGGCGACACCGCGTACGGGTGCGCCGCTGACGCCGGTTCCGTCACCGGCGGCGATCCCGGCGACGTGGGTGCCGTGGGAGCAGGCGTCGCCCATCGTGGCGCACGGCCCCGCTTCGGAGTCCGCGCTGCCGGAGCCCTGCTGCTCGGTGGTGCCGCCGGGGCAGAGGCTGGTGGCGCCGTAGCTGTCGTCGTTGACGGAGTAACACGCCTCGGTCTTGACCCGGTTGCCGAAGAACGGGTGCTTGGTGGCGACGCCGGTATCGAGGACGGCTATCGCGGTGCCCGCGCCGGCAGGCGGGATGGGAAGCGTCCGAAGCCGGTGGTCTTGCCGCACCGGATGTGGTCCTCGACGGTGGCGTGTCCACGGTGGCGGACCTCCAGGAACTGGGCCGAGCCGCCGGAGTACGGGGTGTCGGTGAGGAAGACCTGGTGCCGCAGGCCCTCGTCACTGTCGAACAAGGAGAGCTGGGCGCCGGGGTGCGGGCGTTCGCGGCGCACAATGATGCGGGTGCCGGCCGGGTAGCCGTTCAGGTCGACCATGCCGGTCAGCTCGGCGACCTCGGCGGACTCACGCAGGGTCCCGTCGGCGTCCAGGGCGGGGTGCCAGACCTGTTCGGGCAGGGCGCGGATCGCGCGGCGGACCGGTGCGGTGACCGCGTATCCGACCGAGAAACGCAGGTGAAGGCCGTTGTCACGCAAGGCGCGGAGATGCGTGAGAAACGCCTTTGCGCTGCCCGCGCTGTCGGTGCGGACCAGGATGTCGGTGCCGTGCCGGTGGGCGTCGGGGATCTGCGCGAGGGCCTGGTCGAGCACGGTGATGTGATCGGCGGCGGTGTTGGCTCCGGAGTTGCCAGGCCGCAGCAGCCCGGACATCGCCTCGCCGGTGTTGGCCAGGAAACACAGCAACGGGTGGAACCCGAAGCCGCCTTTGTAGGTGGGTGCGGCCTGGTCTTTCTCGGAGTGGCAGGTGACCAGCGTGGCGTCGAGGTCCAGGACCAGGCCGGGCAGTTCGCGTCCGCCGGCTTTCACTGCAGGTATCGCGGTGCGGGTCTCGGCGGCCTGCAGCCAGGCCACCTCCCGGGCTGCGGCGCGGGCCGACCGCAGACGGTCCAGTATGCGTTCGTCGACGGCGGCCAGCAGCGGCCAAGCCGTCGGCGTGGAGGCCACCGGGCCGAACACCTCGCGCTGGTCCCGAAGAACGGCCAGATCCGCGATCGCCTCGCCGCCGTCGGCGAGCATCACTGCGAGATCGGTGGCGATCCGGCCTGGGTCATGGCCGGTGCCGCGCGGCCGAAGCGGCCGGAGCACGGTGGAGTACGCCGCCGTCAGCCCGGTCGCTTCGGCGAGGTCCGCCAGCAAACGTGCTCCGGCGTGCCCGACCGCCCCCGACCCGTCAGTGGACACGACAAGCCGGGGCCGCGAACCGATATCCTTCACGCAGAAAGTGCCTTCCTCTGGCGACGACAGAACCCCTAGACAAGGTCCATCGTCCCAGCTCAGGAAGGCACTTTTGCGTTTTCTACCCAACCCTCAGCCGCACCCCAACCGAAACGGCGGGGTTAGTGGCCGTGGCTGTCGTTGTGGGCCGTCGTCGGAGAGGGCTTTGCCGGAGTGGGGTCGCCGGGGGCCGAGGGTGCCGGGGTAGCGGGCGGCCAGGCGCGCTTGCGGGCCCGCTGCGTCTGTCACCGGGCGGGTCGGCCGGCAGTGGAAGAGCCCGACGCCGTTTCCGAGGTCCGGGCGTCGAGGAGCTGGGTCGAGGTCACGTGCGAGTTTCCTTTGGTGGTGCAGCCGTGGCTCGTCACCGGTCTGCCATCGAGGAGCAGATCGGGGCAAAATGCCTGGATCTATACGCGCTGCACCACGGAATCGACGGAACTTCGCAAGGCAGGCAGTGTGGCCGGGGACGTCCGGACCCTAGACGCCGTCGTCATCACGGCGAGGTCGGAAGACGCTTCGCAGAGAGGAAGCAGCGGCGGGCCGGGAAGGTCTGCGCCCCGCTGTCGGTCCGATCGGTCGCCCAGGTCGGCCGTGTTGCGGGAGTCGACTCGAGGTGACTCGACTGTTGCTGCGGCACCGTCGTACTCGCTCGTGGGGGGGGGCGGGGACGAAGCCCCGAGGCGGAACGGCGCGAGGCGCCCTGCCTGGACCGATGCAGCACGGTGCTCACGCCAGCGACAGGAACCGACGAGTCGTGGAGACGCTCACGAAGGTGTTCTGCTGCCCGAGCCGAGAAGCCGCCGCACGCCCGTGTACGGACGCCGGTACGCGGACGAAGCCGGTGACGGCAAGGCGGGCAGCAGCTTCAGCAGGCGGCTCACGCCGGCGGCGTACGCGATGCCGAAGAGGAGCGCTGCCAGGAAGGCCAGGTGCCGTGAGAATCCGTCGATGAGCGGGAAGATCTGCCAGTGGGTCAGGTAGATGTACAGCGAGCTAGTGGCCAGGAGGCCTGCCACCTGGTTGACGCGCTCCCGGCTGGGCAGGGTGGGCACCCACACCAGTAGCGCGAAGCCGGCCATGATGATCACTTCCCGGCCGGGGTCGCCGGAGAAGAAGCCTGGCACGGTGGCCAATGCCGAGACGGTGACCAGCAGGCGCTGGCGTACGCTGCCCGCCTTCGCTGCCGCCCAGCCGAGCGCGAACAGCCAGAACACGGTGACCGCATCAGGCATTTCGGTGCGACCGGGCAGGCCGACGAGGTCGTAGCGGGTGAGGAGCCCCAGGCCCGCGAGGCCCAGAGGCAGGGCATAGGGGAAGCGGCGCTCCATCCGGTCCACGATGGGGAGGCATAGGAGGGTGACGGCCACGATCAGGATGTGGACCAGGGCCTCGATGAACCAGAAGTGCATGCCTGTCTTGAGGTCTTCCGGCCCGAAAACACTGTCGAGCAGGAAGAGATTGGCGAGTGTGTAGTCGTCGTTGAGGAGGAGGATGAAGCCGATCCACGTCATGCTCGGCACCGCGACCCGGGCGATGCTGGCCCAGGCCCGGCGCACGCGTTCGCGTCGGTCGGCTGTGGTGAGGTGGAAGCGGGCGAAGTTGTACCCGGCGACCGCGAGCAGGATGTGCGCTCCGCCCTTGATGCCGAACACGTGGATGTGTGACCCGACGATGCAGAAGATCGCCAGGGCGCGGAGCGCGACGCTGGTCTCCAGCACGCGCGTGCGGGAGGGGCGGGCCGGCGGCTCGGACGCCCGGAGGTCCCGGATCGGCGTCGTGTGCCAGTTGGCCGGCAGGTGGCCGAGCCGCTCTTCGAGGTGAAGTGACATCTCGACGTACGACAGCGAGTCGCCGCCCAGGCTGACAAACGAGCCATCTTCTGTCACGTTCGCCCGGTCGAGTACCTCGGCGTAGAGCAGGCACAGGTCTCCGGGGCTGTTGCCCGGGGGGAGGGTGTGCCCTGGCGACGCGGCGGGGGCCGGGCGGCTCAGTGCGCGCACCGCCCGGTAGTCGGGCTTGCCCGTGGGCAGGCGGGGGAGATCCGCCACGATGTGGACGTGGACCGCGCGGGTCGGCAGTCCGCACTCGTCGGCGACGAGCCTGCGGATCCGCCGCGCGTCGGCTTCGCGAGCGCCCGCGACGGCGATGGCGAGGACTTCGTCGTCGCCCGCGCACAGGGCGGTGACCCCGTGCCGGGTGAGCATCGCCTCGACCTGCGCGGGGTCGATGCGCAGGCCGAATATTTTCACGAACCGGCTGTGGCGGCCGACGATTTCGTAGAGCCCGCCGGGGGTGAGCCGTGCGATGTCGCCGGTGTGCAGCTCTGTTGTCGTCCGGCCCAGCGCGAGGTCCTGCGGGGTGTGCGCGTAGCCGAGCATGACGTTGGGGCCCGCGTACACCAGCTCGCCGGTGTCCTCCTCGGGCCAGTCCGGCAGCGGCTGGAGTCGGAACGAGCCGCCGGGGACGGGGATGCCGGCCGCTTCGGGGCGGGTCTCGGCGAATTCCGGCGGCAGGTAGGCCATGCGGGCCGTCGCCTCGGTCTGGCCGTACATCACGAAGAGCTCCCAGCCGGCGGTGTGGCCCAGTCCGGCGTACCGCCTGACCCGTTCGGGTGCCAGCCGTCCCCCCGCCTGGGTCACGTACCGCAGATGGGGGAGTTCCATGTCAGCGAAGCCGGCCCGGTCCAGCAGGTCGAAGGTGTACGGGACGCCCGCGAAGGTCGTGCCGCGTCCGGTGCGGAACAGCTCCCAGAAGCAACTGTCGGCGACCGACAGGTCGGTGAGGATCAGCCCGGCGCCCCGGAGCAGGTGGCTGTGGATGACGGAGAGGCCGTAGCAGTAGTGCATGGGCAGGGTGGTGGCGGCCCGGTCCGCGTCCCGGATGTCGAGGTACTGCGCGATCGACTCGGCGTTGGACTGCAGATTCTCGTGTGACAGCCGGACGAGCTTGGGTGATCCGGTGGAGCCGGAGGTGCTCAGCAGCAGGGCGAGGTCCGCGTGCAGGGTGTGCGCGGAGACGGGGCGTCGCTCGTCGAGCACCCACGCTCCGCCGTCCGGGTGAGCGACGACGTCCGGGTCGTACACGTCGATCAGCGACTGCACGGCTTCAGGGTGGTCGCCCGGCACCAGGAGGACGGGGTGCCCGGCCGCGAGGGCGGCGAGGTGGATGACGAGGGCGTCGAGGGTGTTCGCGCCGACGAGCAGGACCAGGCGGCGTTCGGCGCCGAGGCGGCGGGCCGTCGCATCGACTCGGGCGGCGAGCTGGGCGTAGCTGACCCGACCGTCGGCCGTGATGACGGCGGTCCGGTCGCCGTGCGCGGCAAGGCCGAGGGCGAACGGAACGGATGTGGTGCCTGGGAACAGGTCGGGAAGGACTGTCACAGGCGCATCTTAGGAAAGCCTTACCTCGCCAGGTAGTCACAGGAATGTCACAGATGATTCATTGAAGATCCACAGAAAAATAAGCGGTAGGGTCGGCTCCGCCGATGCGTCGGCACGGCCGAATTGTTGTGTGCGTCACTCTTGACCTTTAGGTTAGCTTTACCTTACTTATGGGGCGTTACTCGGTTCCCCGCTGCCCTTGCAGGAAGGCTTTCCATGCGACGCCCCTTGGTCCGACGCTTGACCGCGCTCTTCGCGGCGGCACTTCTCCTCCCCGCCGTCGCAGCCTGCGGCGTCGACGAGGACGACGCAGGGCTCGTGATCTACTCGGGCCGCAATGAGAAGCTGGTCAAGCCGCTCCTCGACGAGCTGGAGAAGGCCGTCGGTACCACGGTCGCCGTCCGCTACGGCGAGAGCGCCGAACTCGCCGCCCAGATCCAGGAAGAGGGCGGCAAGACCAAGGCCGGCCTGTTCTTCTCCCAGGACGCGGGAGCCCTTGGCGCCCTCTCCGGCAAGGGCCTGCTGGAGAAGCTGCCCCAGGAGTCGCTCGACAAGGTCGACCAGGCCTTCCGCGGTGGCGCGGGCGATTGGGTGGGCACCTCCGGGCGCGTGCGCGTCCTCGCGTACAACCCCGGTCAGGTCTCCAAGGTTCCCGACAGCGTGCACGACCTGGTCAAGCCGGAATGGAAGGGCAAGATCGGCTACGTCCCGACCAACGCCTCCTTCCAGGCCTTCGTCACCGGCATGCGCGTCCTGGAGGGCGACGACGCCACCCGTGCCTGGCTCAAGGGCCTCAAGGCCAATGAGCCGAAGGTCTACGACAACAACCTGAAGGTGCTCGACGGCGTAGGGAAGGGCGAGGTCTCGCTCGGCCTCGTCAATCACTACTACTGGTACGAGCAGGTCGCCGAAAAGGGCGAGTCCAAGGTCAAGGCGAAGATCCACTTCCTCCCCGGCGGCGACCCGGGCGGCCTCGTCAACACCGCCGGAGTCGGCATCGTCAAGGGCAGCGACCAGACACCGGCCGCCCAGAAGGCCGTCGACTTCCTGCTCTCCGAAAAGGCACAGAAGTACTTCGCCGAGGACACGAAGGAATACCCGCTCGCGGCAGGTGTAACCAGCACGGTCAAGGGCCTTCCGCCGCTGGCTTCCCTGGACTCCCCGAAGATCGACCTCGGCAAGCTGGAATCGCTTCAGGAAACCCTGAAGATGCTCCAGGAAGCCGGGATGGTCTGACCCCTCATGCCCTCCACGGATCCCGTCACGCCGACGGATCCCGCCACTGCCAACCCCCCGGACGGCGCCGCCACGCCGACCGGGCGGTCGCGTGCCGGGCGCCGGCCGCCTGCCGTCCTGCTCGTCCCCGCCACCGTCGCCGCGGTGTTCGCCCTGCTGCCGCTCGGCTACCTCGCCGTCCGCTCCCTGGAGCGCGGCCCTGCCTTCGCCTGGGACGTCATCGCCGACGACCGTACCGCCCAACTGCTCGGCCGCAGCCTCGGACTGGCCGCCGTGGTCGTCTCTGCCTGCCTGGTTCTGGGCGTCTCGCTGGCCTGGCTTACCGTACGCACCGACCTGCCCGGCGCCCGCGCCTGGTCGGTGCTGGTGACCCTGCCACTGGCCGTGCCCAGTTACGTCGCCGCGTTCGCCTGGCTGTCCGCCTTCCCGGAGATGGCCGGCTTCACGGGCGCGGCTCTCGCACTGACGCTGGTGAGCTTCCCGTACGTCTACCTGCCCGTCACCGCCGCGCTGCGCGGCACCGACCCCGCGCAAGAGGAGGTCGCCCGATCGCTCGGCCACGGACCGCTGAAGACCTTCCTGCGGGTGACGCTGCCGCAGTTGCGGCCCGCGGCCGCCGGTGGCGCCGTACTCGTCGCGCTGTACGTGTTCTCCGACTTCGGCGCCGTCTCCCTGATGCGGTACGACACCTTCACCCGCGGCATCTACACCTCCTACCGCGCCAGCTTCGACCGCACCCCGGCCGCCGCGCTCAGCGTCGTCCTCGTGGTGATGACGATCCTGCTGGTCGCCGCCGAGGCACGGACCCGGGGCCGGGCAGGCCACGCGAGGACGGGCGGCGGCACCGCGCGCCCCGCCGTCCCCGCGCTGTTGGGCCGTTGGCAGGTGCCCGCCCTGGCCTGGTGCGCGGCGGTCACCGGCGTCGCCGTCCTCACCCCACTGGCGACGCTCGGGTACTGGCTCGCCGTCGGCAACTCCGCGACCTGGGACCCCGACACCCTTCTCGACACCGCCGCCACGACCCTCGGCGTTGCCGCAGCGGGCGCCGCGCTCACCACGCTCCTCGCGCTGCCGGTCGGGGTGATCGCCGCCCGCCACCGCGGCCGCACAGCCACATTGCTGGAGCAGTCCGCCTATGCGGGCCACGCCCTTCCGGGCATCACCGTCGCGCTGTCCCTCGTCTTCTTCGCGGTGCGCTACGCCGAACCGATCTACCAGGAACTCCCGCTGCTGGTCTGTGCGTACGCCGTGCTCTTCCTGCCCGTAGCCGTGGCCGGCACCCGCGCGGCCGTCCTCCAGTCCCCGCCCGTCCTGGAGGACGTCGCCCGCTCCCTCGGCCGCTCCCCGCTGCGCGTGCTGCACGAGGTGACCGTGCCGCTGGCCGCCCCCGGCGTCGCTGCCGGAGCTGCGCTCACCTTCGTCGTGTGCATGAAGGAACTGCCCGCGACCCTCCTGCTGCGCCCCACCGGCATGGACACCCTGGCCACCCGTCTCTGGACGGAAACCGGCACCGGATCCTTCGCCGCCGCCGCGCCCTACGCCGCGGCGCTGATCCTGCTGGCCGCCATCCCGTCCTACCTCCTCGGAAGGCACCGCACATGACCGACCTGCAGATCGCCGGACTGGCCAAGGCGTACGGCCCCGGCGCGGCGCCGGTCCTCGACGGCCTCGACCTCACCGTCCCCGGCGGTGCACTGACCGCTGTCCTCGGTCCCTCGGGCTGCGGCAAGACCACGCTGCTGCGCATCATCGCGGGCTTCCTGCGCGCCGACGAGGGTACCGTCACCCTCGACGGACGCGCACTCAGCGGCCCCGGAGTCCACCTTCCGCCCGAACGCCGCCGCATCGGCATCGTGCCCCAGGAAGGCGCGCTCTTCCCGCACCTGAGCGTGGCCCGCAACGTCGCCTTCGGCCTGACCGGCCTCGACCGGGCCGCCCGCCGACGGCGCACGGAGGAGATGCTCGAACTCGTCGGTCTGGCCGGCTACGGCGACCGCATGCCGCACGAGCTATCCGGAGGCCAGCAGCAGCGCATCGCCCTGGCGCGGGCCCTGGCACCGGAACCCGCCCTTGTCCTCCTCGACGAGCCGTTCAACGCCCTCGACGCCGCCCTGCGCACCGGCGTACGGGCCGACGTACGCGCAGCCCTGCGCGCCACCGGAGCCACCGCCCTGCTCGTCACCCACGACCAGCAGGAGGCCCTCTCCACAGCCGACTTCGTCGCCGTCGTACGGGACGGCCGCGTGGCCCAATGCGACACACCGCACGAGGTATACAGCCGTCCCGCCAACCCCTGGGTCGCCGCCTTCGTCGGTGACGCGGTACTCGTCACCGGCACTGCGGACCAAGACATGGCGGCCACCGTGCTGGGCCGCATCCGACTGACGGAGCCGCCCGGCAGGGTCCGCGAGGGCGTGGTGCTGCTCCGGCCCGAGCAGCTCCGACTGACTGCCCCGGATGCGGCCGAAGCCAGTGGCATGGTGACCGACGTTCGCTTCTACGGTCACGACGCCATGGTCACCGTTGCTGTGGACGGCATCGACGAGCCCATCGACGTCCGGGTCCCCAGCCCGGCCGCCACCCGGCCCGGGGAGCGCACAGGCATCGAGGTGATGGGGGAGGCGACTCTGCACTCCGCCGCCGTGTGATTCCGGACGTGCTCCCCGGGGCGGGACGCGGGCCAGGGATCATGTGGCTGCGGCACGATCTGGCGTGTGTTCCAGCGCACGGTGCCTGACGGAGATTCAGCGCAGCTGCGCGGGGCGCACGCCCGTCGTTAGTGTGACGAATGGCGCCCCCATGCGCCCTTGGCTGAAAGTAGCGCTGGGCGGTACGTTTTCGACGTTGAAACGACAGCGCGCGGAAGTCCGGTGAGATACCGGCACGGTCGCGCCACTGTGAACCGGCGTCGCCTCCCCAGGGATGGTGTCCATCGGTGAGTCAGACCCCGCGTTGTCGTGCATGCTCCATCGAACGGGACGCGTGTTCCCCAAGGAGGTTTGCTGTGGCGCTGCCCACCGCAGCCGGATTCGCCGCCTGGTCCGCAGGGACCCTGCCGCCCGCGACGTCGGCCTTTTCCCGCGCCACGCTTCTCAGCGGGCTGATGCTCGGCTAGCCGCAACCGCCGACGGGCGAGCAGAAGGTCGACTGCTCCCCGTTCCCGCACCCGTACGTGCACGGGTGAGCACACCTTCGCCCCATCCAACCGCTCTCTTGCGCGGTCCCGGCCAACTCACGTTCGACAGAAGGTCTCTGTCAGTCGCGCCTCACCGCGTCCGGTTCCCGGTGCGCCGATGTGTCTGGCGGGCCGAGACCTCGCCCTCGCGTGTGTGGGAGAGGGCGGATCGGAACCATCCCCGCGAGCCAAGGCTGACGTTTTCGGCTGCTCGGAACACTCTGGAGGAAATTCGTGGAACATCGTCGTGCTCTCGCTCTGGCGGGCGCCGTAGTGGCCGTCGGCGCTTCGGGCATCGTCGTCGTGGCCACTCTTACGGGTCAGCCGGCGCCGAACACGGCTGGCCTCAAGCCGCCGGGCGCCGCTTCCACGCCACCTGTAACACCCAGTCCAGTGCCGACGGTTGAGGTCACTCGATACGTGGACATCCCGACTGAACCGCCCTCGCCCGAGTGGCGAGCCTCGGACGCGGAGGGTATCGGGACCAACGGGTCGACGGTGTTGAGTCGGGCCGTCGGCTCGCCGAAGCCGGCGGCGACCCGCCCCGCCGACCCGGTGAGACCCGTCGAAGTGGAGTACAAGGAAGAAAGCAAGAAAGACAAGAAGGACATGAAGGACAAGAAGGGCGAGCATGGTCAAGGCGTCCGCGACTCCGGCGACAACGAGAAGCACGGCGAGGACGAGGACGATGACTGATCGCGTCGGCAGGCGTCGGCGTCCGGCTGCCGTGGCCCGGACGCTGATCGGAGGCGCAAGTCTGGCGGTCACACTGCTGTTGGTGGCTGAGTTCGCCTCTACCCAGCACGCCAAGGACGCCGTCCGTCATCAGGAGCAAGGTGATCGGCGTGAGGCACAGGAGCCATCGGGGGGCGAGGCGCAGCCCGCCCCGTCGGAGCATCCGGTGCGGATCGTCACGATCGTGCGGCGATACGTCGGTCTGGCATACGCAGAGCGCGAGTTGCGGACTTCAAGCTGACGAGCGGACTCGTCGGCCTCACGGAGCGCTCCGACAGTCCTTATGCCCGCAGAAGCGCAGGGGCAGCACGATCCCCAGCCCCGTTCCACGTGCTCGACACGCCTGCACGGCGAGCGGGCCTGTCCCTGCATCCCCCAGCCGACGCGTCGGCACTCTCGAAAGGTACACACGATGGACCCCCGGCTGTGGTGGTACGTGGCTCGCGCCACCGGGTTGACCGCGTGGTGGCTGGTCTCCCTGGCGGCGCTCTGGGGACTACTGCTCTCCACCCGAGTGCTGGGGGGCCGGCCGGCCCCCGCTTGGCTGCTGGACCTGCACCGCTGGTTGGGCGGCCTGTCCCTGACCTTCACGGTCCTGCACCTGGCCGCGCTCGTACTCGACCCCGAGCTGTCCTTCGGCTGGATGCAGTTGCTGGTTCCGTTCGCCCGTGAGGCGAATCCCATTGCCCAGGCGTGCGGTGTGCTCGCCCTGTACTTCCTGGCTGCCGTTCAGACCACCTCGCTGCTCAAGTCCAAACTCCCGGAACGGATATGGCGCTACGTCCACCGCACCGCCTTCGTGGTGTTCGTGTCGGCCACCGCGCACACCTTCACCGCGGGCAGTGATGCGGGCGGACCGCTGGTGCAGTACAGCGGAGCCCTCATCGGCGCGGCCTTCGTCTTCCTCGTCGTGTACCGGTTGGCCGCCGGGCGGCGTGTCCGGCACACCGCAGCCCGTACGCCTGCCCCAACCGAGTCGGCGCAGCACCGCGGATTCCACCGGCTCAAGGTCGCCGACGTCCGGCAGGAGACGGCCGACACCGTGTCCGTGGCCTTCGAGGTCCCCGACGACCTCTCGTCTGAATTCACCTTCCGCCCTGGCCAGCACCTCACGCTGAAGACCGTGCTCGACGGCGCGGAGCTCCGCCGCCCGTACTCCATATGCAGTGGCATCGCCGACGGCGAGTTGCGCGTAGCTGTCAAAGCGCAGTCGGCGGGCCGCATGTCCCGATGGGTGAACACCTCCCTGCGGGCGGGCGACGAGGTGGAAGTCGGCGCCCCCAGCGGACGCTGCGCGATCGACCTCAACCCGTTCCGCTCTCGCCACGTGCTGGGAATCGCGGCCGGAAGCGGCATCACCCCGATCCTCTCCATCGTCAAGAGCACCCTGGTCATGGAGCCGCGCAGCCGGTGCACCCTTGTTTACGGCAACCGGGACGATGCCTCGACGATCTTCCGAGAGGAACTCGCCCACCTGGAGGAGAAGTACGCCGAGCGCCTGAGAGTGGTCCACGTCCTCAGTCGTTCCCAGACCGTCGACCCGCTGTTCCAAGGGCGCCTCACCCGTGAGAAGTTCTGTGAACTGACGGAGGTACTCGGTCTCGCCGGTGAAGCGGACGAAGCATTCATGTGCGGCCCGGAGGCGCTCGTCAGCGGCGTGCGCAGCGCCCTGACCGACGGGGGTCTTGCCGCGGAACGCATTCACAGCGAACGGTTCACCGCAGGCGGTGCACCGCCGAGCTCCCCCTCGTCTGACGTAGACAGGAGCGCGAGCCGGTCCCACGAGGTGACGCTGATCGACCGAGGCGCGAAGAACACCGTGATGGTCAGCGAGGCCGAAACCGTTCTCGATGCCGGTCTGCGTGCCGGTATCGACCTCGCCTACTCGTGCCGCGAAGGCATATGTGGCACCTGCCGTGCCAAATCCTCCGGAGGCCCTGTACGACTCGAGGACTGCGACCTGGAGGCATCAGAGATCGAAGCTGGCTACGTCCTGGCCTGCCGGACACACCCTGTGTGCAGCGGCGTGACGATCGACTTCGACCAGCAGTGATGGCGCTGCGGGCGCTCAACCTGTGCGCGTCACCCGTGTCGCCCCGCTCACGCCACTCGGACTTCCGCACGGTGTGATCCCGGACGCATGCGTGCCGCATCCACCCTCATCTGACCGATTTTGGCCAGAGTCCGCATGGCGAGACGGCTTGACGGACAACCCAAGTCGCGACTGTCATGCTTCCGCTGTGGCCGTGATCACGGAGATCGACGAGCAGGCCCTGGCGGCGGGCGGGATGGGCTCTGACCTGAATGCCTCGGGGCCGGCTGGATCAACGGACTCGCCGACTTCGCGCGCCACCGGCCTCAACGTTCCTGGCGCCACCTGACCATGTAGGCGGGCGCTTCCACGTCGTCCCGGTCCTCTGCGGGGGTCTTCCACTCGGCCACCAGCCGCCGCGCGTCAGCGGGTGCCTTCCGCCGAGGCCCGAGCAACGCCTGCAACTCGTCGTAGCACCTGTCGACCCCACCGTGGAAAATGTCGACAGGCGGGCCCGTCGTCGGGCTGCCCTCGGCCGCGCGCTCGCGCCAGTCGGCGGCTACCGCTGACTGTTCATGCTCCAGGGAGAGCGACGCTTCGTCGACTGGCCACACAAGGTACTCGTCGTCGTAGGGATCGTCGGGATGCCAGTAGTCATGAATCGCCTCGAAGTAGTGCGGTGACCCCTGGACATCGGCAATCCCCTTCCTGGGGCCATCGTACCAGTGGAGCTCCACATGGACCCTCTCGAATCCCGCGCGTACCTGCATGAGCCTCTCGGAGTTCTCTATCATCCGGGCAGGGTATGGAACTCCGGTTCGAGCTGCACGGCAATAACCGCTGGGTCAGATTTAGCCTCAATACCCCGGTATTGGATTTAGCCTCGCCGTTTCAGTTGGGGCTGCTGGGCGGCAGAGCCACCCCCGAACCGTCAGCGGAGACATGGAGCTTGGGACGCGAACCGATACCTTGCACGTAGAAAGTGCCCTCCACCTGGACCGACAGAAACCCTCGACAAGGTTCATCGTCCCAGCTCTGAAGGCACTTTCGCGTTCCCGGCCAGCAACCGGTCTCACGCCAAGTGAAACGGCGAGGCTAACTAATCCGTTGTGAAGGTGGTTCCAGAGGGCTGCAGTTCGGCTTCTGGGCCGTCTGGCGTGACGGACGCCTGTAAGACCCCTGGCTGATAAGGCCTCCCGATAGAGCGGCGCTGTCACGGTGTGGGCGGGTTTCACGGAGCGTGCGGGCGCCGGGCAGACGCCTGGGAATCTCCCCGGCCCGTGAGGTCTTACGAGAGAGCGGCGCGGATCCGGCGTCTCCAAGTTCCGTGAAACCCGCCCGCGTGCGTCGTTCGTTGTCGCCGTGGCGCGAGCCCGCCGCAGGGCGACCTCCTGTTCACCTCCGCGAGCTGCGAGCTCTGGCGCAGGCAGAGGCCCCTGGGGTGCGCTGGTGTCACGAACGGCTACCGAGATGGCGGACCGATCGAGTCCTGGGATTAGGACGCCGCGTGACCCGCATGTGCTCGTGACCTGCGTAGACGCTCGAGGATGGGAGAGGCATGACCGTGTTTTGCGGGATCGACTGGGCGGAACGACACCACGACATCGCGCTGGTCGACGGGGCTGGAGAGCTGCTGGCCAAGCGCCGGATCAGTGACGACGCGGCTGGCTACCGAATGCTGCTGGAGCTCCTGGCCGAGCACGGTGACAGGCCCGAGTCGCCGATACCGGTGGCCATGCCGACGACAACGCCTTCTGCACGGTCAGGAACCCGACGCCCTGACGCGCATCACGGCGAATCGCCGCGTACAGATCGACCTTGGACTTCGGCAGCACCCGGGCCCTTTCGTCGTGCAGAGCCCCCGTGGAAGAGGGAGCTCTTGCCGCTGAACTACAGGCGCTCTCGTAACTCACCAACAAAGCCGGCGGGCGGTACTCCGGCTGCTCGGGTGGAGCTGCGCCGCCAAGCTCGCGAGCGTGGACAGCGAAACGGCCCCTCCGGCTGCGGCAAGACCACCCTGCTCCGCATCATCGCCGGATTCCTGCGCACCGGCGCAGGCACCGTGACCGTCGGTGGGCGCACCCTGTCCGGCCCCGGAGTCCACCTTCCCCCGGAGCGCCGCCGCATCGGCATCGTCCCCCAAGAGGGCGCGCTCTTCCCGCACTTGAGCGTCGCCCGCAACGTTGCCTTCGGGCTGAACGGCCACGACCGCGCCGAGCGCCGCAGCCGCACGGAGGAGATGCTCGAACTCGTCGGCCTCGACGGTTACGGCGGCCGGATGCCGCACGAGCTGTCCGGCGGCCAGCAGCAGCGCATCGCCCTGGCCCGCGCCTTGGCGCCGGAACCCGCCCTGGTCCTGCTGGACGAACCGTTCAACGCCCTCGACAGCGCCCTGCGCACCGGTGTCCGGGCAGATGTCCGAGCCGCCCTGCGCGCCACCGGAGCCACCGCCCTGCTGGTCACCCACGACCAGCAGGAAGCCCTCTCCACGGCCGACCTCGTCGCCGTCGTACGGGACGGCCGCGGTGGTCAGTGCGACACGCCGCAACAGGTTTACCGCCACCCCGCCGACACCTGGGTGGCGCGCTTCGTCGGCGACGCCGTACTCATCCCCGGCACCGCCGACCACGGCACCGCAACGACCGCACTCGGTCACCTTCCCCTCGTGGCGCCCCCCGTAGGCCGGAGCGAGGGCACCGTCCTGCTGCGGCCCGAGCAACTCCAGCTCACCGAAACCGCGAATGCCGCACAGGGCACCGTCACCGACGTGACCTTCTACGGCCACGACGCCATGGTCACCGTCTCCGTCGAGGGCCTGGAGAGCCCCGTCGGCATCCGGGTCGCCGGGCCCGTCGCCGTACGCCCGGGCCAGCGCACTGGCATCCTCGTCAAGGGCGAGGCAACACTGCATCCATGAATCGGAGGCGTTCCAGGCTCCCCAGCCAGGTGGGGTAGCGTTGGGGGTTGCGAAGGCGGGCTCGACCGTCGTTCGCCTTCGGCGCGTTCATGCTGCTGCGCGGCGCAGGCGGAGATGAGCGGGAGGGCGAGGCCGGCGGCAAGGCCGTGACCGGTTTCTGGCCCGACATTCACATGACACCCGACGAGGGTGTCCGCGCTCACCTCGATCTCCAGGGCGGGAAGCCCAGCGGCCTGATGCTGCCGATCCACTGGGGCACCTTCAACCTGGCCTTCCATCCGTGGGCCGAACCTGCCGACCGGACGATGATCGCTGCCCACGAGGCCGGCTTCGCCTCTGCCGCGCCCCGGCCGGGTGACCCGTTCGAGCCGGCCGCCCGTCCCGCGGTCGAGCCGTGGTGGCGGGCGGTGGCGGACCAGCCTGCGGCGGGATGGCCCGAGTGGCCTGCGGTGGCGCCGGTCGCCGAACCGCCTGTGGCCCCGGCCGAGGAAGCCCTGGTGTCCGACGGGTGACCAGGGCGATGGACGGGGTGGATGGACGGACGTGCAGGAACGGTGAGCATGTCGGCCCCGTGGGGCCGTTCACCGGGGTGACCCCCTCCAGCTGATTCTCGGCCTCGGCGTCGAACATCGGAACGGCTCGGACCGTCCGGCTCTGCCGGATCGTCCGGGCCGTTCCGCGTTTTCCGGGAGTTCGTTCCGCTCGGCCGCCCCCGTGGCCGCGGACGGGTTCCGATGCGGCGTATTCGGTTGTCCGTGCGAGAGCTCATACCAGAGCGGGACGGATGGCGGGCAAGTTCGACAACTGCCCGCCGCGGATGCTCGATCGGCGACTACCGTGTGTGTCCGGTGATCAACGGCGGGCTCATATCGTTCGAGCCTGCCCGACCGATGACCCGAGCCTGACCCACCACCGTAGGTGCCACCACATGAACGCCGATTCCTGGTGCCCCACGTACCGAGGACGCTGATGTCTCGACTTCGCGCACCCGAAGCGCGACCGGAACGCCGAGAAGGCGGACGGCACGGCCGGCCGGGGGCCCGTGCCCACACGGCCACCGCCAGGCCGCGCGCCGCACAGCCGTCCCCCGAAGCCCGCGTACGCCCCCAGATCTTCCGCACGGCCCTGCTGCCGGCCATCGCCGTCGCACTGAGCGGCGCCGCAGCGGTCACCTTCACCGTCCGCTCCGCGAGTGCCCCGATGACCACCGAGCTCTGGACCGCGCTGGGCGGATCCGCGGCGCTGGCCGTCGCCGCCGTGGTCGCGGCGTTCCTCGGTGCCAGCCGGGTCGCCACCACCGTCCTCGGCCGGTGTCTGGCCCTGCGCCGTGCCAGCGCCCAGGGGCAGGCCGAACTGCAACGGGTGGTGGAGCAGCTCCGCAACGGCGAGCCCATGCCCGCGCGGCGGCCACCGCCGCCCGTCCCGCCCGGCAGCGACGCCTTCGACCTGCTCGCGCAGGAAATGGGCCGCTCGCACGAAGGGGCGGTGGCCGCAGTCGTGCAGGTGTCCCGGCTCACCCACGAATCGGGCGAGGGACAGCGCGTCGAGGTCTTCGTCAATCTCGCCCGTCGGCTCCAGTCGCTCGTACACCGTGAGATTCAGCTGCTGGACGAGCTGGAGCACGAGGTCGAGGACCCCGATCTGCTCAAGGGCCTCTTCCATGTCGACCATCTCGCCACCCGCATCCGCAGGCATGCCGAGAACCTCGCCGTCCTCGGCGGCGCCGTCTCGCGGCGGCAGTGGAGCAACCCGGTCACCATGACCGAGGTGCTGCGCTCGGCAATCGCCGAGGTCGAGCACTATCCGCGGGTCAAGTTGGTGCCGCCGATCGACGGCACGCTGCGGGGGCACGCCGTGGCCGATGTGATCCATCTGCTGGCCGAACTCGTGGAGAACGCCACCGTGTTCTCCGCCCCGCACACCCAGGTGCTGCTGCGCGCCCAGCACGTCACCGCAGGGCTCGCCCTGGAGGTCGAGGACCGCGGGCTGGGCATGCCCGGCAACGAACAGAAGCGGATGAACGCCCTGCTCGCCGCCCCCGACCGGGTCAACGTCTCCCATCTGCTGCAGGACGGCCGGATCGGACTGTTCGTCGTCGCGTCGCTGGCCCGCAGGCACGGCATCGCGGTTCGGCTGCAGAGCAACATCTACGGCGGCACACAGGCCGTACTGGTGCTGCCGCAGTCCCTGCTCGGGATCGAGGGGGACGAGCCCACGACGGCCGACGCCGACGCCGCCCCGGTGCCGCCGCCCGGCCCCGTACACCGGCCACCGGCCCAGGACGACACCGCGCTCCAGCGGAACCTGAGCCCCGCCCCGGCCCCGAACCGGCAACCGCAGGTGCCCGGTCAGCCGCTGCGGCTGCATCAACCTCCGCAGCAGTTGCGACGGCAGGGCGAAGTCCCACCGCTGCCGCTGCGTGCCGAGCGTGTCGACCGGCCCACCCCCGCCGATGCCCGCCCCGGCGTCCAGCGCGCGGACGACGCGGTTCCGGCTCTCCGGCCCGAGCCCGGAGTCGTACGCGGCACCATGGGCCGGCCGCAACTCCCCAGGCGCACCAACCAGGAACACCTGGTCCCGCAGCTCAGGGAGGCCCCCGCGCCGCGCGCCGAGGACGAACAACCCGTCCTGCACGACCCCGGCCTGATGGCGTCCTTCCGCCGGGGCATCGAGCTCGCCGAGGCCCGCAGCACCTCGGACGCCGACACCGCGCAGGCCCCGGACGACGTCCCCGACGCGCCCGCACCGCAGGCCTGGCAACCTCCGGCCCCGCTCGAACCGCTGCCGGTCCGCGGACTCACCGCCCCCGCCGACCCGCCGCACCCCGACCCGGACCCCCTCGAAACGAACACCCTCAAGGAGTAGATGCACCATGGCGACCGATATGCCGTCC
This sequence comes from Streptomyces sp. NPDC005181, assembly GCF_040608395.1. NCBI lineage: Bacteria > Bacillati > Actinomycetota > Actinomycetes > Kitasatosporales > Streptomycetaceae > Streptomyces > Streptomyces sp. NPDC005181. The sequence continues at coordinate 18,512 of NZ_JBEXID010000047.1, read as the reverse complement.
GGTCAGGTCTCGGACCTCGACTGGCTGCTGAGCGGGCTGGTACAGCGCGTGCCGTACACGCGCAGCGCGGTCCTGCTCTCCGCCGACGGGCTGGTGAAATCCCTCCACGGCATGGACGCCGACAGCGCCGACCACCTGGCGGCGCTGGCCGCCGGCCTGTACTCCCTCGGCCGCAGCGCCGGGGCGCGCTTCGGCGACAACGGAGAGGTCCGCCAGGTGGTGGTGGAGCTCGACTCGACGCTGCTGTTCGTCTCCACCGCCGGATCCGGCACCTGTCTCGCCGTCCTCGCCGGACGCGAAGCGGATGCCGCGGTGCTCGGATACGAGATGACCATGCTGGTCAAGAGCGTCCGGCCCTATCTGATGACCCCGGCCAGACAAGCGGCCGGGGCACCGAGCGTCACGGGGCTGTGAGGGTGTCGGCCCCGCAGGACGGGCCGTTGCTCGACGATGCGGCCGGTCGGCTCATCCGTCCGTACACCGTGAGCAACGGCCGTACCCGTCCGACGACCGTGCTGGATCTGCTCTCCCTGGTGATGGCCACGGGCACCGATCCGCAGACGCACCTCGGCCCCGAGCACTCCGTGGCGCTGAGGCTGTGCGGCGGCCCCACCTCGGTGGCCGAGATCGCCGCGCATCTGCGGCTGCCCGCGGTCGTCACCAAGGTGCTCGTCTCCGACCTGGTGGACTGTGGCGCGGTCACCGCGCATCCGCCGGCCTTCCATGACATGCCCACCGACCGATCTCTGCTGGAGGCAGTGCTCGATGGCTTACGACGACAGCTCTGACGGCTTCGGCAGCTCGACCTGGGGTGACGGCAACGGGGACACCGAGTACTTCCCAGTCGCACTCAAGGTCCTGGTGGCGGGCGGCTTCGGCGTCGGCAAGACGACGTTCGTGGGCGCGGTCAGCGAGATCGCGCCGCTGAGCACGGAGGAGCTGCTGACGCAGGTCAGCGCGGCGACCGACAGCCTTGAGGGGATCGAGTCCAAGACCGCCACCACAGTCGCCATGGACTTCGGCCGCATCACCCTCGACGAGCAGCATGTGCTCTATCTGTTCGGCACCCCCGGCCAGGAGCGCTTCTGGTTCATGTGGGACGAGCTCTCCCAGGGGGCGCTGGGCGCGGTCGTGCTGGCGGACACCCGGAGACTCGCGGAGTGCTTCCCGGCTGTCGACTTCTTCGAACGGCGCGGCATCGGATTCATCGTCGCGGTCAACGAGTTCGACGGCTCCTACCGCTACGGCCCCGAGGAGGTGCGCGCCGCGCTCGACCTCGGACCCGAGGTGCCCGTCGTCCTGTGCGACGCCCGGATCGCCAGCTCGGGCACCGGAGCGCTGGTCACGCTGGTGCAGCACCTGATCAACGCCACCTCGGAGCCGGCCCCGCTCTCCGGCTTCGGAGCCCATCCGTGAGCCGACACGCGACCGGCCGGCTGCTGCTGACCCCCGTCGGCCGCGACGCCCCCGTCCGCACCCAACGGCTGCGGAAGCTCGGGCTCGGGGAGCGGGGTGACACCTCGTTCGAGAGCTTCGACGCGTTTGCCGACAAGGTGGCCGAAGTGACCGATGTGCCGTTCTCGATGGTCAACTTCATCGACGCGAACCGGCAGTTCTTCGCCGGTCTGCACACTCCGGCAGGCACCCACACCGGCTCCGATCTGGGAGCCACGGCCGCAGGCAGCGGCCATGGCGGCCGGTACATGGCGCTCGACCACGGCTACTGCCCGCACGTCGTCGCACGGCGCAGGGCGCTCGTGCTGGAGGACGTCTGCGACTACCCGAGATTCGCCGGTAACCCGGTCGTCGACGAAATAGGCATCCGCTCCTATCTGGGGGCGCCGCTCATCGACCGTACGGGCGTCGCACTGGGCGCCGTCTGCGCCGTCGACACCGTGCCCCGCCCCTGGGGGCGGGCCGGCCTCGACACGATCAAGTCCCTGGCGCAGGAGCTGATCGGACACATCCACCGACGGGAGGACAACCAGAGCATCAGGCCCTGATCCGCCCCGCCGCCCGCGCTCACACGTCGACCGTGGTGCCGTCCAGGAAGGTCAGCACCACCGACTCCGCACCGGCCCGCACCGTCACCGAGGTGCGCAACGCCTGCGGATGCACGGTGTCGCGGGAGAGTGAGATCAGCGAAACATGGACGCTCCGCCCGCCCGGATGACGGTCGGCACGCAGATACGGGATCGCGGAGTGCGGGCCGTACGCGTTGGACTGCACGTCCCGCGCGACACCGGATCCGTACGCGGTGTCCTGGACCCCTGCGGCCTGCTCGACCCGTGCGGTCCTGTCGGCCTCCGAACCCTCCTCAGCCGCCGCGCCGCCCCCGGATTCCGCGTCCTCCTCGGTGTCCCAGCCGTACAGTGCGACAACGGCACTTGTCAGACCGTCGGCCGTGCGTGCCATGGCCCAGCCGGGCCCCGACGAGACCCGGGGCCGCTCCTCGTGCGCCATGGCATGACCGCCCTCCCGCACGATCGCACCCTCCGGCGCCTCGACCCGGTGCACCCGGATCTCCCATGGGCCGTGCAGCACACTCGTCGTCTCGATCCGGTACGTACACGCGTCACCGGGCAGCCCGGCCGTGTACCAGGACGAGGCGATCCGGCCCTCGCAGCGCAGCGGATGGATCCTGCGCCGTCGTGACGGGGTGCCATCCGGTGCCAGGTTGCTGTCGACGGCGCGTGCCACGGCGTGCGGCGCGGACTCCGGGGCCGTCGCTGTCGGCACCCGGACGGCCCCGGTCACCGCACCCCACCCCCCGGAACCCCCGTACTGCCCCGCAACACCACCTCCCCCTCCACCCGCACCACCCGCGCCCTCCGTACCGCCCCCACCTCCCGCAGCGCCAGTGCGATCACGCGCTCGCCCATCGATGTCAGCGGCAGCGCCACCGTCGTGAGCGGCGGCGACAGCTCCCGTACCAGCGGAATGTCGTCGAACCCGGCCAGTGAGACGTCCTCCGGCACCCGCAGCCCCGCCTCCCGCAGCGCCGCCAGTGCACCGACCGCCATCACATCGGTCACCGCGAACACACACGTCGCCCGGGACCGGGACGGCGACCGTTCCGCATCGAGCAGCAGCCGCCGGGCCGCCTCGTATCCGCCGTCGCGTGTGAACGCCCCCTCCACCACCTGCCCGAGCCCGATGCCCGCCTCGGCGAGCCCCTCCCGGAACCCCGCCAGCCGGTCGGAGACCGTCGTCAGCGCGGCCGGCCCGGTGAGCACCGCGAACGTCCGATGGCCCAGCTCCACCAGCGCCCGGGCGAGCGCCGCGGCCCCCGCCCGGTTCTCCGGCTGTACGGCGTCCACCCGCAGGCTGCGGTGCCGGCTGACGACCGCCACCCGCCCGCCCACCCGGACGTACGGCTCCAGTTCGGCATCCATTGCACGCTCCCAGGCGCGGTCCTGGAAGCCCGATCCGATCAGCAGGATCGCCCGGGCGTGCTGGGCCCGCAGCATGGAGACGTAGCTGATCTCCCGGGCCGGTTCGCGGAACGTGGAGGCCAGCATCACGAGGAGCCCCTGTTCCGCCGCGGCCCGCATCACACCGCTGGAGATCGCGGCGAAGTACGGATCGCTGACGTCATGACAGATCACGCCCACTGTGCGGTTGTTGGCTGCGCCGGCCAGTGCCTGCGCGTGGGCGTTCGGGATGTAGCCGAGCCGGTCGGCCGCCACGTGCACCCGCTGCCGCAGATCGTCACGGACCCGGGCCGTGCCGTTCAGCGCCCGCGAGGCGGTGGCCGGTGAGACCCCGGCCTCCCGGGCGACGGCATCGAGCGTCACATGGGTTGCGGTCCCGACGCTGCGCCGCGGCCCCGGAGGGTCCGGCGTCACCCGTGTCACCCGTTGACTCAACTCGACCTCCAAGGGCGCGGTGGCGGCAGGGTCCCGAAACTTCGGGACGACCTATTGACCGTCCGTGCAGGCAGTCATTAGCGTGGCGGCAACTTATCAGAAAGCGCTTTCTGGAAGCGCCTTCTCCGTCCTCGCAGGATCGCACAGCTCTTCACAACTGCCCCCGAAATACAGGGAGTTCAAGTGAGTCAGGGCGCGTTGGTCAAAAGTCCCCCCGAAGTGGCGGGAGTTGCCCGGCGATCCGCGCCGTCGACAGCGGAGCGATTCGCGCGGGCGGCCGAGCAGGGCTGGCGTCCGGTCGCCCTGCTGCTGGCCTGCTTTGTCGCCTGGTGGGTGATCTCGGCGGCCGAACTGGTGGAGCCGTACCTCGTACCGTCACCGGGGGCGACGCTCGATGTCCTTACGGGCAAGGCGAGTTATCTCTGGCAGCACAGCTGGGTGACCACGTACGAGACGCTGCTCGGCTTTGTGATCGCGGTGGCCGTCGGCGTGCTGGCAGCCGTGATCATGGTGTACTCCTCGACCGTCGAGCGCACGCTCTACCCCATTCTGCTGTTCGCCCAGGTCGTACCGAAGATCGCTATCGCGCCGCTGTTCGTGGTCTGGCTCGGCTTCGGTATCGCGCCGAAGATCCTCATCGCCGTCCTGATCGCTTTCTTCCCCGTGGTGATCTCCATGGTCACCGGCCTCAAGGCGGTCGACCCGGAGATGCTCCAGCTGTCGGCGACGATGGGCGCCAAGCCCTGGCAGACCTTCCTCAAGATCCGCTTCCCGGCCTCCCTCCCGCATCTCTTCTCCGGCCTCAAGGTCGCGGTCACCCTGGCCGTGACGGGGGCGGTCGTCGGCGAGTTCGTAGGCGCCAACGAGGGGCTGGGCTATGTGATCCTCCAGGCCAACGGCAACCTCGACACCCCGATGCTCTTCGCCGGGCTGCTCGTGATGTCCCTGATCGGCGTCGTCCTCTTCGTCGCCGTCGAGATCGCCGAGAAGCTCCTGCTCCCGTGGCACGCCAGCCGCCGGGACGCACCCGCCACCGCCTCGTACTGAACGCCACCCCACCTCGTACCGAGCGCCACCCACTGACCATTGTCACGGACCCCGTCGCGAGAAGGGCCAGCCCATGCACCCGCGCAGACTCCTGATCGGTGTCGTACCTCTTGTCCTGTTGGCCACGGCCTGCGGCGGGAACGACGCGTCGACCACCACCAGTGAATCAGGGAGGAAGCTGGACAAGGTCACGCTGACGCTCAACTGGTATCCGTACGGCGAACACGCGCCGTTCTACTACGGCAAGCAGCAGAAGATCTTCGAGAAGCACGGCATCGATCTGACGATCCGGGCGGGCCAGGGCTCACAGAAGACGGTGCAGGCGACCGCCGGCGGGCAGACCGACTTCGGCTGGGCCGACACCCCGGCGCTGCTGGCCGCGGTCGACCAAGGGGTTCAGGTCAAGAGCCTCGGCGTCTTCCTCCAGACCACTCCCGCTTCCGTGCAGTCCTTCGACGCCAAGGGCATCGGGTCACCCGCCGATCTGAAGGGGAAGACGATCGCCGGGACGGCCGGGGACGCACTTTCCAAGACGTTCCCGATCTTCCTCAAGAAGAACGGCATCGACGAGTCGGACGTGAAGGTCCAGAACACCGACCCCGCGGGCAAGATCGCCGCGGTGATCTCAGGGAAGACCGACGGACTGCTCGGATACGCCAGCGACCAGGGCCCCACCATGCAGGACAAGGCCAAGAAGCCCGTCTCGTACCTCCGCTTCTCCGAGAACGGGCTGAACTTCTACTCCAACGGCCTGCTCGCCGGGCAGAAGCTCCTCGCCTCGAAGTCCGCGCTCGCGGGGCGCATGGCGCAGGCGGTCAGCGAGGCGTGGGCCGCCGCGGAGAAGGCACCCGGCCCCGCGGTTGCGGCGATGGACGGCGCGTCGGAGCAGCTGCCGCCAAAGAGCGTGCTGGCAGAGCAGTTCAAGACGACGCTCACGCTGCTGCACACCGCGTCGACCGAGGGCAAGGCGCCCGGGGTCAACAACGAGGCGGACTGGCAGCAGACCATCGATGTCTTCGCCGAGGCCGGCATGGTCGCCAAGCCGAAGGCCGTCGCGGAGTACTGGGACGCGAAGACGGCGCTGAAGGGATGACGATGCCCAAGCAGGAGGCGAAGCCCCTGGATCGGGACCCGCTGTCGGCGGGCGACCACGGCGTCGTCACCCCGGCCGTCGGAGTGTCGGACGTCTCGGTGCGGTTCCGCGGCAGGAACCGCGATGTCACCGCCCTGCGTGACGTCTCGCTCGATGTGGCGCCGGGCGAGTTCGTCGCCCTGGTCGGTCCGTCCGGATGCGGCAAATCGACCCTGCTCAAGCTGGTCGCAGGGCTGCTGAAGCCGTCCACGGGCGAGGTCCTGCTCGGCGGTGAAAGGGTCAAGGGCCCACGGCACGACATCGGTTACGTCTTCCAGCGCGCCGCCCTCCTCGAGTGGCGTTCCGCGCGCCGCAACATCCTGCTCCAGGCGGAGATCCGGAAGATGCCCGCGGCCCGGGCGCGCGAACGGGCCGATGCACTGATCCGGATGACCGGACTCGGCGGCTTCGAGGACGCGTATCCGCACGAGTTGTCCGGCGGCATGCAGCAACGGGTGGCGCTGTGCCGGGCGTTGCTCCACGAACCGCCGGTCCTGCTGATGGACGAGCCGTTCGGCGCGCTCGACGCCCTCACCCGCGAGCAGATGAACATGGAGCTCAACCGCATCTGGCGGGAGACCGGCACCACCGTGCTGCTGGTCACCCACTCGATATCGGAGGCGGTCTATCTGGCCGACCGGGTGGTGGTGATGAGCCCACGGCCGGGCACCATCACCGAGATCATCGAGGTGGGACTGGACGCGGAACGGGAGTACGGCGAGACGCTGGGCCGCCCGGAGTTCCGGGACGCGGCCGCCCACATCCGCGATCTGCTCGGTGCGGCGTCCGCGCACGACTGACCAGGGGCGGGCCGGGGCGCTGACGTCCCGGCCTCCGTGAAGGGCGCCTGCGCCCCGGTCGGAGTGCGCAGGCGTCGACGCCCGGTCTGCGTGCGTGGACGCCTGTGCCCTGGCCTCGGTGCGGAGCCGCCCGCCGGGCGAAGGCGCCCTGTCCCCGCCCCGGGCCTCACGCCAGCGCGAACGCGTCCGCCAGCATCTCGGCCTGCGCGGACAGCAGGGTGTCGCCGCCGTGGCCCATGCCCGCGAACTGGCCGGCCGCCTCGAGCCCGACCGATCCGTGCAGCTGCGCCCAGGCGAGCACGGCACCGGCCAGAGCCTGGCCCGACATCCTGGTGTCGCCGGCGGCGGCCGGCACGTACGCGGCCACCCATCCTGCGACAGCCGCGTCCGACCCGGCCCACGCCGTCATCTGGTCCACCACGGTAGCCACTGCGGCTCCCGGCGACCCGCCCGCGAAGACCGGCAGAAACGGCCCGAGCACCGCCCGGGCCCGCTCCAGCGTGTCGGCCGGTGCGACATAGCCCGGCACCGGAGCGCCCTGGATCAGCAGGTAGCGATGTGGCTCGGCGACGGCCCACGCCCGGTAGGCCTCCGCGAGTGAGTGCAGGTGCGCGCGCGGGTCCGGTGAGGCGGCCGCGGAGCGGGCGGCCGCTTCGGCCATCGCCGCCGCGGCGTCGTCGTACGCGTCCCTGATCAGCGCGTTCAGCAGATCGTCGCGGCTGGCGAAGTAGCGGTAGAGCGCCGGACCGGAGAGCCCCATGTCCTTGGCGATACGGGTCAGCGCCAGCGCCGTGACACCTCCCTCGGCAAGCTGCCGGAGAGCGGCTTCCTTGATCTCCGACCGGGTCTGCTCCCGGTATCGGGCGCGCGGCCCCTGTTGGGCTTGGACCATCACCGGCCCCTTTCGCTAGGCAAGCTCACTTCTGTTACGCAGCCTAACAGCACATCTCGCTATGGCTCATCGCAAGAATTACTGTCTCTAACAGTTGCAAGGAGTCATCAGCGATGCAGAGGGGCACACCATGACCGCAGTACGTGATCTCCAGGTAGTTCTCGGCGCAGGCCAGGCCGGCACCACGCTCGCCCGTCAACTCGTCGACCGGGGTCACCCGGTCCGGCTCGTCGACCGGACAGGCGGCGGGGCGGCGATCGAAGGCGTCGAGCGGTTCGCCGCCGATGTCGCCACCGTGGACGGAGCCCGGGCCGCGGTCGAGGGCGCCGCGGTGGTGTACCACTGCGTCAACGTCGGCTACCACCTCCAGGTCGACGTCATGCCGCGGATCCAGGAAGCCGTCCTCACCGCGGCCGAGACGGTCGGCGCGCGGCTCGTCGTACTCGACACGCTCTACCCCTACGGCGAGACGCACGGCGCCGTGATGACCGAGGACTCACCGTGGAGCGCGACGACCCGCAAGGGCCGGATGCGCGCCGAACTCGACGCCCGCTATCTCGCGGCGCACGCCGAAGGGTGGCTCCGTGTCGTCCTCGGCCGGTCGGCCGACTTCGTCGGACCCGGCGTGCTGGGCTCCACGCTCGGCGGCGCCGTCTTCCCGGCAGCACTGACCGGGGGAGAGGTGCCGGGCCTCGGCGACATCGACCTGCCGCACAGCTACACCTACATCGGCGATGTCGCCGCGGGACTCGCCACACTCGGCGCGCACCCCGACAGCGACGGCCGCGTCTGGCACCTGCCGACCGCACCCGCGCTGACCACCCGTCAGATCTTCACGATGATCGAGGAGCGCATCGGCCGTCCCCTCGACATCAGCGTCGTCGACGCGCCGCGTCCGGTCGGTCCGTTCGACGCGGTTTTCATGGCGGAGTACGCCGAGATGTTCTACCAGCACACCGAACCGCAGATCGTCGACTCGTCGGCCATCGAGAAGGCCTACGGCCTCACTCCGAACCCGCTCCCGGCCACGGTGGAGGTGACCCTCGCCTGGTACGAGCAGCTGCTCGCCGCCCACTGAGCACGCGCCACGGCCCCGGAGCCCTGAGCAACGCTCTCCGGGGCCGTGGCGCATGCCGGACCGCTCAGTACCGCAGCCGCGACAGATACGTATAGCTGGTGAGCGCCGACGCGAACGGATCAGCCGGTGAGTCGTGCTCCACCAGCCACTGCTTCACCCCGCCCTGCCGCGCCGTGTCGAACATCGCCGGGAAGTCCAGCACCCCCGACCCGACATCGGCGAAGTCCCCGTCCGGTGCCATGTCCTTCACGTGCAGCGCCGGGAAGCGCCGGGGATGGCGTACGAACAGCTCGCCGGGCGCCGAGACGCCCCCGTTGGCCGCCCAGTAGAGATCCAGCTCGAAGCCGACGAGTTCCGGATCGGTCTCGGCGAGCAGGATGTCGTACAGGCTGACGCCGTCCACCACTTGATGGTCCGTGCCGTGATTGTGATAGAGCAGCTTCAGCCCGGACTCGCGGGCTGCCAGCCCTGCCTTGTTGAACTCCCCGGCCGCCTCCCGGTATCCGGCCGGACTGTGCAGCGATCCCGGCAGACTCGGTACGACGATCCACTTGCCGCCCAGCGTATGGATGTCCTCCAGCGCCTGCGGCAGTCCGGCTCCCCTCACGATGTCGTACCCGACATGTTCGAGGACCGCCTTGAGCCGTGTCTCGTCGAGCATCCGCCGGATGTCGGCGGCGCTGTTGCCGTGCCGGCCGCTCACCCCGACCGTCGCGTACCCGATCTCCGCGAGCCGTTCCAGCGTGCCCCGGAAGTCCGTCGCGAGCGTCGTGCGCATGGTGTACAGGTGCATGCCGATCCCGGACGGCGGGATGCGGCGGCAGCGGCCGGACCCGGTGGCGGACGCCGGGACCGTACCGAGACCGGCGGCCGCGGCGGCACCCAGAGCGGTACCCAGAAACGCACGTCGTGTGCCGTTCATATCGTCTCTCCTCTCAGCCGACGCGCGCTCAGCTCACGTCGATGCGGACGGAACCGGTGCTCGTGTCGCCCTTGTCGTCGGTGACGGTCAGATGTGCGGTGTACGCACCCTTGCGGTCGTAGGTGTGTGTCGCGGTCGGGCTTTCCGTGCCCGTGGGCCTGACGTTGTCGCCGAAGTCCCAGTGGTACGAGGCGATCGTGCGTCCGGCGGCCGGCTTTACCACACCGCTCAGCGCGACGGCGAGCGGCGACATGTCCGTGGCCGGGGCCGCTTTCACCTTGACCTTCGTACCTGACTTCTTCTCGACGCCGGGCCCGTTGAAGTGCAGCCAGTCCACCGCGAACAGATCGGCCTTGTCGCTCGACCACTCCGGGTTGCTGAACACCGCGTACAGCTTCACGCTGCTCCCAGGATTCCTCAGGGCTGTCGTCGGCGAGACGACCTTGCCCCAGTCACCGGTGTTCGGAACGGTCACCTTGCCGAGCAGGGGACCCGTCGGGGACCCGGACCGGAATTCCACGGTGCCACCGATCCCGCCGGAGGCCGCGCCGACCGTCACCGAGTCGATGTTCTTGAGATGCACCGGATCGAAGCTGATCCAGTCACCGTCCTCGATCTCCGTCAGCCGCTTCCCGTCGGAGGCGTCGGTCCTGCTCGCGACCACCACACCGTCGTGCGCCCCGCCGGTCGCCGTGAAGTGCTCCGCCTCACGGAACGTGGTGCGCAGCGTCAGCGAGGTCGAGCCGGTGAGCGCGGGGGCGTCAGGGGCGCCCTTGTCCTCGTACTGGGCGGTGATCCCGTAGTACAGGTTCTGCCCCGGGCCGTGGCTGTCCCCGGCGTCCGTGACGATCTCGCCCGTGCACCCGGTGTAGTTGTCGAGCGGATGCAGATGGGTGTCATGGCCGAGCTGCGACTGGACGACCACCCGAGAGCAGTCGATCGGCCGGCCGTTCCGCCCGTCCTCCTTGTCCTTCACGTTGACCGTGAACGGAATGGTGTCGCCGAAGCTGAACATCCCCCCGTTCGGCGGCTGTTTGATCGTCACCTCGGGCCTGGTGTTGCCGACGGTGATGTCCTGCACGGTCTGCGCGGTCAGACCCCCGGGTCCGCTGACGGTCAGGCGTGCCGTGATGAGCCCCTTGGTGCGGTACGTGTACGAGGGGTTCGGCTGCGTCGAGTCGGTGGTGCCGTTGCCGTCGAAGTCCCAGGCGTAGGTGACCGGTTGACCCTCCGGCAGCCCGGGACCTGCGCTGGAGAACGCGACGGTGAGCGGCGCCGGACCACTGTCCCGGCTCGCGGTGATCTTCGCGTCAGGCAGCCGTCCGTCACCGACGTAGTCGATCCGGTAGATGCCCGCCCCGTCGTTGCTGCCACCGCGGCCGGTGCCGCTGCCGAGCCCGAAGTCGATGACGTACAGCGCCCCGTCGGGACCGAAGTCGGCATCGAACGGCTGGTTCCACTTCATGTCCGCGAAGATGCCGTTGACCGACTGGAGATCACCGGCCCTGACCGGGGCGAACCGCGGATCGGTGAACGTCTGATCCTTCTGCTGGAACGAGAACGTCTTGAACCACTGGCGGGTCAGCTCGTAGGTGAACCACTTCCCCTCGAAGTACTCGGGGAACTTGGTGCGGTAGGTGTTGTCGGGGTCGTAGTCGTAGACCGGACCGCTCATCGGGCCACCGCCGCCGGTGCCGAGCTCCGGGAATTCGGCGGACGCGGAGTAGGCGTACCAGACCGTGGCGGGCTGGGCGGGCGGCAGGTCCCGGAGCCCGGTGTTGTTCGGCGAATCGTTGACGAGCGCCGCACAGTCGAACTTCGGGCCCGACTTCTTCGCCGCGAAGTCGTAGTCGTTGAACGGGGTGTTGTTGCCGACGCAGTACGGCCAGCCGAAGTTCCCCGCCTTGGTGATACGGGTGTACTCGACCGTGCCCTCGGGCCCGCGGTCGGCGACCGCGGCCTTGGCGTCCGGTCCGTAGTCGGCGACCATCAGCGCGCCGCTCAGTGGATCCGTGGTGATCCGGAACGGGTTGCGCATCCCCATCGCATAGATCTCCGGACGCGTCTTCTCCGTACCGGGCGCGAAGAGATTGCCCTCCGGGACGGTGTACGAGCCGTCGTCCTTGGGCGTGATGCGCAGGATCTTGCCGCGCAGATCGTTCGTATTGCCCGCCGTGCCCTGGGCGTCCCAGGCACGCCGGCCCTCGCTCTCGTCGATGGGGTTGAAGCCGTCCGAGGCGAACGGGTCGGTGTTGTCGCCCGTCGCCGCGTACAGATTGCCGTCCTTGTCGAAGGCGAGCGAACCGGCCATATGGGAGTTGGCCCGGCCCTCGCCCCGCCAGGTCGGAATGGTCAACAGCCGCTTCTCCGAGGCCGGATCGACCGTGTTGCCGGTGACGGTGAAGCGGGACAGGTTGAGCCGCTTCTCCGTCTTGTCGGAGTGCAGGAGATAGAGCCAGCTGTTCGTGCCGAAGTCAGGATCGAGCGCGAGGCCGAGGAGCCCGTCGGACTGGCTGGTCATCTCCGGCGTGTACGCGAAGTCCAGCGCCGTCGTGACCTTCATGGTCTGCTGGTCGATGACCTTCAGCTTTCCGGTGCGCTGGGCGAAGAACACCCGGCGGTCGGGGGCGACGGCCAGCTCGAACGGGTCGGCGAGATCGCTGGTGGCCAGTGCGGTGCGCTGGAACGAACCGGTACGGGTCGCCGTGCAGTCACCCGGCTCGGCGTCCGCGGCCCACTCGATGCCGCCCAGCAGATGCTGGACGAAGCCCTCCTCCTGGAAGGCCGAATCCGCATGCCCGCCCGCGGTGAACCAGGAGCGTCCGCCGTCGTAGTTCTGGCACCAGGACCACGGATGGTCCACGCCCTCGTCCAGACCGGTGATGCCGTCGCGCACCTTGATCTGCGCGAGCGTGTGCACCTTGATCTGCGCGAGCGTGTGCACCTTGGAGGTCGGGTTGGTGCGCCAGTTGTACCACTCCTCCGTGCGCTCCCAGAGGTCCGGAAGGCCCTTGGTGGACGGGTGTGCATGGTCGAGGACCTTGATCCGTCCGGTCTGCACGGCGGGGTGCTGGTCGAAGATCGCGCCGACCAGTCCCCCATACCAGTCCCAGTCGCGCTCGCTGGCGGACGCGGCATGCAGCCCGACCCAGCCGCCGCCCCCGCGGATGTACTTCTGCAGGGCGGCCCGCTCGTCGGCGTTCAACAAGTCACCTGTCTCCGGGGTGGAGTTGGTGTTGTTGAAGACGACGGCCTGGAAGCGGGCGAGATCGGTGTCGTTGAAGACCGCCGAATCGTCGGTGGCCTCCACGTCGAAGCCGTTCTCCGCGCCGAGCTTCTTGATCGCTTCGACCCCTGCGGGGATCGAGTCGTGCCTGAAGTTGGTGACCTCGGAGTAGACCAGGACCCGGAAGGGGGCCGCGTGGGCGCGGGGTGGCGAGGCCACCAGCAGGCCGAGGACCAGGGCCAGGAGTGCGGTGAGCGCGAGGAGCGGCGAAGGTAATCCTCGCGAGGGGTGCCTGCTCAGCGGGTGTCTGCTCAACGGATCTCTGCGGGGCGGGTGGTGACTCATGGGCGCTCCCTGTGCGGTAGATGCCGACTGCGGGATGTAGAAAGCGCTTTCTGAAGTACGCCGTTCAGAGTAGGTTCACGTCATCCACGGGGTCAATGGGTCGGTAGGGCTCTCTGTGACTCGGCTGTGACGGGGAGTGGGGGCTGGTGCGGTGCGGCCGGGCTCCGGACCGGCCCCTCAGCGCGGTGGAGGAGTCTCGGCCTGCCTCATCGTGCTGAGGGGCCGTGCGGCCTCCCTCCATCCGGCCTCAGCTGCTCAGGAAGCCGCTGATCCGCCCCCGTAGCCCGCGCGGATCCAGGCCCTGCGCGGCGAGTTGTTCGGCCATCTGCCCGTAGCGGCGCAGCTCCGCCCTGCCCACTCCGAGCCCCAGCACCCGGTGCGGCAGATCGACGAGTGCGTCGTTGGCCGCGCCTGTCGAGGTGCCCGCCAGGTACGGCTCCACGATCACCACGTCCGCCGTCTCCCTCGCCCCGACCGCACGCCGCAGCCCCGCCGCGTCGAACGGACGCACCGTCGTCGCGTACAGCACCGTGACATCCAGTTCGTCCGTCGCTGCCAGGACGTTGTCGAGCATGGGGCCGACGGCGACCACCACCCCGTCGCTCCCCTCCCGCACCGGAGTGAATCCGGATCCGGCGCCGACCGGCCGGGCCCGCTCGTTCTGCTGGAGCGAGAGCCGCAGATAGACCCGGTCCTCCCTGGCGGCAGCCTGGCGCAGCAGGGTCTCGGCCTCGTCGGGGTGGCCCGGTACCTGCACGGTCCAGCCGTCGAGGGTGTCCATCAGGGCGACGTCGCCCGGTGCCATATGGGTGATGCCCGCGGCGGGCCAGTCGTACGAACCTCCGGCGCTGACCAGGACCCCGGAAACGCCCTGATGCCCGAAGTCGAGCTTGACCTGCTCGAACGGCCGCTCCACCAGGAAGGGGGCGAACGTGTGCATGATCGGCCGCATCCCGGTCAGCGCCAGTCCGGCCCCGGCACCGATCAGCAGCTGCTCCCGGATGCCGACATTGATCACCCGGTCCGGATGGGCGCGCTCGGCCGGCTCGAAGCCGTCGCGGCTGATCTCGGCCAGCACCACGGCCAGCCTGGGGTCGTCGTCGAGGAGCCGGGCCGCTGTGGTGATGAAGCGTTCACGCATGGTGTCCATGAGAGGTGGTTCTCCCTCGTTCCGGTGAGCGGATGTGCTGGTCTGCCGTGGTGCGGGGTTCAGCTCTTGGGGGCGACGCGGGCGACCACCGCGTGGGGCCGGCCGGGGTGCGGTGCGGTGAAGGCCGCGTACAGCGCCGCGTGATCGCGCCCGTCCACGGTCACGGCCGACCAGCCGGCTGCCTCGAACCGGGATGCGATCCCGCCGGGCCGGCCATAGGTCGCGGAGGCGTTGTCGATCACCAGGGTGTGCAGCTGGTCGAGGCCGGCCGGACCGGCGTAGGCGATCGCCTCGTGATTGCTGCCCTCGTCCAGCTCGGCGTCCCCGGTCAGCACCCAGACCCGGGGGCCGGTGAGCCCCTGCGCCCGCAGGCCGAGCACGCTGCCGACGGCCAGCGGCAGCCGGTTCAGGTCGTGGTACGGGAGCGCCGGTGCGGCGGTCTTGGTCGTCATGTTTCTCAGCGTTCAACCTCAAGTTTGGTCGAGGTCAAGTACCGAAAGGCGTTCGTGAGCACCCGCCCAAGTGCGGTATTGTTCTCATGCGCGTTCGGCCAGGGGGAAAGCCCAGGTCAGGCGAGCATCGGGACGTGGCGCAGCTTGGTAGCGCACTTGACTGGGGGTCAAGGGGTCGCAGGTTCAAATCCTGTCGTCCCGACTTGCTTTTTTGCATGTCGAAGGCGGTATCGGAGATATCCGATACCGCCTTTCCGTTTCTCCTGAGGACCAGTCGGCTCTGCTCGCGCGGATCCCCTCGGCGGTGCTGGTCCGGGCCCCGGAGGTGCAGATGAGTGATCACCTCGGCTACGACGACGTGATCCTTTCGCCGTAGGCCCGTGGTCCCGCCACCCGGGAACGGGAGCTCAGGGGCCGGCGTCCCGCTTCGTGGCATGCGGGCGAGCAAGGAGAAGCGTGACATCGTCCTCGGACGGCGCTGTGGCCACCATGGCTTCCACAACTGCCGCGCAGAGCTCGTCCAGAGCCGGTGCCGGTTCGGCGAGAGCTCCACGCAGCCGGTCCAGCCCTTCGTCGATGTCCCTTCCGCGCGTCTCGATCAGGCCGTCGGTGTACAGCGCGATCACGCTCCCTTCCGCCAGCTCCATTTCGACCGACTCGTACTCCATCATTCCGACTCCGATCGGCGGCCCGGGTGGTACATCGGCGAACGCGACGGTGCCGTCGGGGGAGATGATCGCGGGCGGGGGATGCCCCGCGCTCGCCATGGCGCAGCGCCGGGTAGCGGGGTCGTAGATCGCATAGAGACAGGTGGCTCCCACGGCGATCGAGGTGAATCCGGTGTCGTCGGGATGCTCCTGGGCCATCTCGATGACGAGTTCGTCCAACCGGGCGAGCAGTTCGGCCGGGGGGAATGCGCAAGTTGGTGAGTGTGTGGACGACGGTACGAAGTCGCCCCATGGCCGCGGCCGCGTTGATTCCGTGGCCGACGACGTCCCCGACCACCAGGACGACGCGGGCATCGGGCAACGGGATGACGTCGAACCAGTCACCGCCGACTCCGCCGTGCGTGTCCGAGGGCAGGTACCGGGAGGCCACCTCGACGGATCCGCCGCCCCACAAACGGTGCGGCAGCAGATCGTGCTGCAGTGCGAGAGCGGTCTCTCGCTCGCGGGTGTACCGAAGAGCGCTGTCGAGGCTCAGTGCGGCTCGGTCGCACAGCCCTTCCGCGATGGCCAGGTCGGCATGGGTGAAGGGCGCCCGGTTCTCGGTGCGTACGAAGACGGCGACGCCGAGCATTGTCCCGCGCGCCTGGAGCGGGACAATCATCAGAGAATGCATCCCCGTCGCATCAATGATCCGGGCCCGGTCCGGGTCGTTATCGAGCCAGGTGCCGGGGGAAGCGTCGAGGATCGGTTCGAAGTGAGACCTCCGTGAACCGAGAACGGCGGTGAAAGGAGATGACGGGGGGACGAAAACCGGTGCCCCGCGGTGCCAGAGGGACTCACGCAAGTCGGCATGTACGGATGCGGCCCCGGCACGGTAGAAGACAGGGATGCTGACATCGGTGGAATCCAGGTGTTCCAGCGGCTCCTTGCCGGACTGGAGCACCTCGGCCAGATCGACGGTGACGTAGTCCGCCAGGGCCGGCACCGCGGTGTCCGCCAATTCCTGCGCGGTGTACATGGGGTCCAGCGTGGTGCCGATACGGGTACCCGCTGCGCTGAGCATGTTGAGCCGTTGGCGCGCCCGGCTGTCTCTGACGTTCATGGCCATCGAGCACACACCCACCACTCGGCCCTGCGTGTCGTCCAGGCGGAAGAAGGAGACGGAGATGCAGGGGGTGTCGGGGCGAGCCGCCGTGTGCGGACCCAGCTCATGATCGAGCAGCGGCACGCCGTCTTCCAGGACGTGCCGCATGGCCGTCTCCAGGAAAGCGGGATGATCTGTAGCGACCAGTTCTGAGAGGTGACGTCCCAGCTCGGCACCGGACCGGAAAACGCCCTCGTTGGTATCGCCGCTGTTGAACCAGGAACAGCGCAGATCCGGGTCCCAGATGGCGATACCGATCGGCGAGCGCTCGAACAGCGCGTTCAGTACCGAGGGTTTCATAGCGGGCCAGACCACCGGCTCGCCCGACCAGACGAACCAGTCCTCCTCCCCGGCGTCGCCGCGCAAGGGAGTGACCCGCATTTCCACCTCCGCTTCACGGCCGTCACTGCGCCTGATCCCTACCAGCCCGGACCAGGGCCGGGAAGCGGTCAAAAGGTCGGTGGTGACCGACTCCCCGGGAGGCGCCAGCAGATGCTGTGCGGGCCGGTTCACCACCTCGGCAGCCGAGTAGCCCCACATGCGCTCGGCGGCACCGGTCCACCTGACTACGGTCAGGTCGCCACCGATCAGGGCCAGCACGTCGATCGGCTCGCGAACCGTGTCCGTACCCGCGGACGACGCAGGGTCACCCGCGCCCATACTCAACACCTACCCTACGATTCCGGGGTTTTCCCCTGCTTACACAGACCGCTCCCCGTCGCAGAGGTCGCCGTGTGCCGCAACCTCCGGCTGCCCGTCACCATTTCTCGTCCAGGGTTCCATTTCGTGGGGCGTCGTCAGATGACGACTGCGTCGTTGAGGACACAGCCCGCTGAAGGTGTCGGCTGACTGCAACTGCAGCACTGGGCTCCCTTCATCCATGCGCCCGGCCCGGTGGGAATCCAACACTTCTCGTCCCGTCTGTCGACCTAGCGCGCCCAGGCATCCGTGTGTTGAGGGCTGAGGCCGGAAACAGGTGTGAGATCTCGGAACGACAGAGAGGAAAGGCTGTGACCGTCACCGCTCAGTCATCGGACGGCACGATCGAAATGGTGCCCCACGAAGCTCTCCGTATAGCGAACCAGATCGACGACACTTTCGACGGTTTCCGTAGCCGACAGGAACAAGCGGTACCGGAATTGGAGCGCAAGCGCCTTGATGAACTCATCGAGCCCTGTGCCGACGGGGATTCGATGGTCGAGGCCGCGCGCGAGAAAGGCCCGCACGACTTCATTCGCTACCGGAGTGCCGATTTCGCATCGCACCGCACCAGCCGCGGGCGCGTCGGGGAGACAGGTACGACTGTCGGCTTCTTCGTCCCTCTCGTCCTGATGGCCGACAGTTGACGGCGAGCCAGATGGGGGCGGTGCGCGGTGTCGTGCCTCTGGTGGGCGGTTGAGGATCTTGCGGGCGTGTCGGACCGTTGCGGCTGTCGGCGCGAGTTGCGGGCCGTGGGTGATCACTCCCGCCGAACACCCGCCGAGGGGGCCGGGCGCCGCCCAGGGGCTTTCCTGTGTGGTCCGCGCGATGGTTCGGGGATGGGTCGATTGACCTCTGATGTGCGGTTTCGGGCAGATTCGTCCGGTGGTGGCACAGCTGCGCAATGTCGCAGCTGCGCCAGCCCGAGCTCATTGCTCAGGACCGAAGGTGACCTGACGATCCAGAAGGTCTCCCATTCTTCGCTTCCTTTGACCCGGCTTCCACAGTTCGGCGGGGTTTCGGTGGGTCAGGTCGGGGATCGATGCTGGTCAGCGCGTTGCGGCTAGCGGCACGGGCTGAAAATGCCT